>NZ_JBQKEH010000006.1:0-104825 GCF_052121415.1 Collinsella sp. LCP19S3_D5 | reverse complement strand
GCGAGGAAGGCGAGCAGCCGCTGCTTGGCGGTCGCCAGGCGCGCGGTCGCCCCGTCGTAGGCGCCGGCGAGGTCCCTGATGCCTTCGACCTCGGGGGAGGGGGCCCATACGTGTTTTTCACAACAACTAAATTTAGGATTTCACGACTAATTTCTTTCGGGTTTCACCGTTTTGCAAAGGTGCCGCACCCTTTCTTCGCTAACTGTCCGATCTTCCCATCATCAAGGCTTCCTCGAACCTTCTGCTCTGCCCGCCGAACTCAACCAGCCGACCATGATGCATGATCCTGTCAATCGTCGCCGTGGCCAGGTGCGCGTCTCCCAGCACAGTGCCCCATTTGCCGAACTCTATGTTGGTTGTGACGATCATGCTCCTCGTCTCGTACGTTGCCGACATCACCTGGTAGAGCAGCCGAGCGCCCTCGATGTCTATCGGGATGTAGCCGTACTCGTCGATTATCAGCAGGTCCGCCTTGGCTATGTCGCGAAGCACCTGCTCGAGCCTGTTGTCGGCGACGGCCGCCTTCAGCATCAGCACCAGCGACGCGGTCTCGAAGTACCTGACCTTGTAGCCCCGCTCGGCCGCCAGCACGCCCAGTGCGATCGACAGGTGGGTCTTTCCGCGTCCGCATCCTCCGTAGAACACGAAGTCCTGGGCCTGCCGGACAAACTCCAATGACACCAGGTCATCGACGGTGTAGCCGTCTGGGAAGGACACCTCGCCGAAGTCGAAGTCCGCGACCGACTTCACGGCCGGGAATTTGGCCTGCTTCATGAGCCTTGCCTTCCTGTTCTCCTCCCTGGTGGCGTTCTCGCTCCTGATCAGCTCGCATGCAGCCACCAGCTGGCCTCGCGTGGCATCCTTGGAAAACGCCGCGATCGTCGACTTGGTGAAGTACATGGTCCTGGCCAGCGCGGCGAACTCCGCCTCGATCTGGCCCCTCGTCATCTGCTCGATGTCCATGGCTAGGCCTCCTTTGCGAAGACGGCGTCGTACATCCCGAGGTCGGGGCTGTCGTCGTATGCGATGGACCCTTGGCCGTTCGCCGTGCATGCGGCAGCCAATGCGACGTCAGCGCGGCTGGGGACGCCGCCGTCGGCGCCGAGCGCGGCCATCGCCGCTACCGCGGCCTCGTAGCCCGCATCCGCGCTGACGTCGCGAAGCATCCTGAGCATCGTGCCCCTGTCGGCCCTGCCCATGGAATCCATCGACCTGGCCAGCGATTTCGGCAAGGTCGCCCTGACGGCGCTGTTCTGCCATCCGCCCGGCTTCCTGCAAAGGAGCGCCAGCTGCGACATGGGGTCGCTGGCCTTGGTGGGCGCATCCCCGTATGCTCGGTCGAAGGCGGCGATCTGCGTGCCCTCGCCGTCGTAGAAGGCTACCCGGAATGCGCCCAGCTCGACGATCACCCTCTCCTCGCCGTGGTCCGGCCCGAGCGGGTAGCGGTGTCTGCCGTCGAGGCACGCGTCGCCGTACTTGTCGGTCTTGGCCGTGACTATCTTCGCGACGCGGAAGGGCTTCGCCGGCAGGTCGGCCATGGCCACGCAGTCCTCCATGAACAGCTGGCGCTCGGGCTCCCCTTTGAGGTAATGGTCCTTGCCGGCGCGATCCAGGCACCTGCCGAGGATCCGCTTGTTGTAGGCGGGCAGGCTGTCGATGCGGGGAACGGGGACGAACAGGTTGCGCCGGATGGCCCCGACGGCATTCTCCACGGAGCCCTTCTCGTGGCCGGAGTTGGGGTTGCAGAAGGAGAAGTCGAACCCGTAGTGGGCGGCGAAGCGCGTGAACGTGTCGGCGGTGCTGACAACCTGGCCGACCCTTCTGCCGACGCCCGTGGCGTTGTCAAACACCAACCGGGTGGGCACGCCCCCGCAGAACTCGAACACGGCCTTCAGGCCCTCGCAGACGCATTCCGACGTCTCGCCCCAGAAGCATTGCGCCAGCGACACGTTGGAGAACGGGAAGGTGACCACCAGGTAGTGCACCTCGCGCATGACGCCCAGCACCCTGAAGTCGCACACGCCGAAGTCGACCTGCCCCTCGCCGGGCGCCCATTCGAGGTTGAGGAACTCGTCTTTGGCGCCTTTGAGCTCGGCTTTGCGCTTCTTGACGTAGGCCTGGACGATTGTGTAGCTGCCGTCGTAGCCGCATTCCGCGACGAGCCGGTCGAATACCCGCTGGGCCGTGTGTCGCTGCTTGGGGCGCCGCTTCCTGTCCTCCGCAAGCCAACGATCTATCGTCGCCTTGAACGGGTCAAGCTTCGAACCGCGCCTCTTCCTGGGCTTGACCTGAGGGGAGAAGTCGTCCATGTCGCGGTATTTGCGCACCGTGGGCTCGGAGATTCCCTCCTCCCTGGCTATCTGGGAGACGCTGTCGCCACGGGCAGCGCGCTGCTTGATTGCTAGAATAGTTGACATGCCGATCATTTCCTTTCCGGCCTCCTTGAGTCGATTACCGAAGCAATGACTAAGTTAGGCCATCCGTTGGAGGTGGTCGGCGCCTTTGCTTATGAGGCGAAACAATCGTCGTGAAACCCGAAACTTTTATCTCGTGATTTCCTAAAAATAAAAGCTATCAAAAACACCCATACGGGGGAGATGTCGTGGGCGAGTATCGCCTTGGCCATCCTGGCGGCGTCGTTCCTGTCGTTCTTGGAGGCCGAGTCGGCGGCCGACCTGGGGATCTTCGAGACCGCGGCGACGACGCACTCGACGCCGAGCCCGGCGAGCTCCCTTTGCGGGGCGAAGCCGAGGTAGCCGCTCTCGTAGGCCGCGAGCGACGGCCCGGGGAACCCATCCATCCACCCGGCGATCTCGCCCCAGGGGTTGCCGGGGAACCTCCTCGTCACGGCCTCGCCGGTGTCCGCGTCGAGGGCGCAGACGGTGGTCGACCTCAGGTGGACGTCCATCCCGAACGCGGTAGAATACTTTGGCATGGGAGCCTCCCAACCTCGTTGCGGCGCGGCTGCGCCTATGGCACTTCAACATCATTGTCGCAGCCCCGACCCGCGGTCACGAGCGGGGGCTCCTATCTTTTTAGTGCCCTCGGATTGGGTCATAGTGTCTGTCGTTGCCAAAACATCGGCGTTGCCGGAGTAGTCGTTGGGGACGTTCTTAAACGACTACCCAACGGCTATTGTGCACATGTCTCGCATGACAGTTGTCTCTTTTATGTTTCCTTTAGCTGTCGCTGTCTAGGATGGGGGTTAGTCGGCAGGAAGGGAGCGCCTATATGGACGATGCGAGCGAGCGCGCAATCGAAGAGGACATGCTCGATCAGTTCAATTACTTTGATGATGAGGACGAGGAGCTGATCGACCGTCGCGAGCCAGCGCCACTTGATTCCTTTGATCTGGTCGATGAAGAGACTGATGAGGTTGAGGACGAATCAACGGAGCCCCCACAGTCTTCGCGCCTTAACTCGCTGCTTTCGAGAGCCCCCATGCACCACGGCGTTCGTGCCGGCGCGCTCCATATGAAAACTGACTGGCACCAGATCGTGACGGCAGGCGATGAACTTGCCGTCGATGCGCCGCTCACCGATAAATCATCCATCGTCTGCCGCACCGGTATGCTTATGCTCGCGAGTGGAACGGGTGCCTGGCGCGTACGCGATACCATGAATCGCGTCGCCGCCGTGCTCGGTGTCACCATCCATGTTGACTTAAGTCTCCTGTCGTTTGAGTGTACTTGCATCGAAGATGGCCACTGCTTTAACGAGGTCGTCAGTCTGCCGACAACCGGCGTCAACACCCATCGCATTTGGATGATGGAGAGTTTCCTCAAGGAAATCGAGACCTATGGTCGTCGCTTCACGGTGCACGAGTATCACGAGATGCTCAAGACCGTTGAGAGTTCAAAACCTGATTACGCGCCTTGGCAACAGGGCCTTGCGGCAGCCTGCGCCTGTGGCGCCTTTGTCTTTTTACTTGGTGGCGGTCCCATTGAGATGGCATGCGCGTTCGTGGGCGCGGGTGTCGGCAACTTTGCCCGCTCCCATATTCTCAAGCAAGGCCTTGGTCAGTTCAGCGCTTTGACGCTCGGTGTCGCACTGGCCTGTATCTCATATTTGCTGGCATTGCTCGGCCTCGCCCAGGTTGTTCCGGGTGCAATGTCGCACCAAGAAGGCTACATCGGCGCCATGCTCTTTGTGATTCCCGGCTTTCCCCTCATTACGGCAGGCCTCGACATCGCAAAGCTCGATATGCGAAGCGGCATCGAGCGTCTTTCGTATGCTGTGTCAATTATTGTGATGGCGACCCTCGTAGGCTGGATGGTTGCCGAATGCGTGGGGCTGGCGCCGGATGACTTCGCCCCGCTCGGCCTCTCACCGTTGGCTCTTACGCTCTTGCGCATACTGATGAGCTTTATCGGTGTATTTGGCTTCTCGGTTATGTTTAACAGCCCGGTAAAGATGGCCGCGGCGGCCGGGCTCATCGGCGCCGTGTCCAATACCTTGCGCCTTACGCTCGTCGATGCGCCGACGATGCTTCCCTTCCTGGGCTTGAGCGTAGGCATGCCTCCCGAGGCGGCTGCATTTATCGGGGCGCTCGTATCGGGCCTGCTGGCAAGCCTGGCCGAAATCAAGCTCACCTATCCACGCATCGCCCTCACGGTGCCATCGATTGTCATCATGGTGCCGGGGCTGTATCTGTATCGCTCGATGTACTACATGTGCACGTTTGACACGGTTAATATGCTTGGCTGGTTTGTGCGTGCGGTGCTCATCGTGGCGTTCCTGCCCGTTGGCTTGGGCGTAGCGAGAACTCTCACCGATCCCCGCTGGCGCCACACTAGCTAATTGGTGCAAGGGTGACAGGTTACTTTGCACCAATACGCCGAGCATCTTCATAAACTCAACGCTTACGAAGCGCGCGCCGTTCGTGTTAGGGTAGTTCCACCACATAAGTAGTCGCAGACGCACGTACCACGGGCGGGCGAGATGAAGTCCCAGTAGCTCCATCTCGCCCGCCCGTTTTTGTTGTGCACCGCGGCGTAACACAGAAAGGATTTTGCCCTTTATGCCTATCAATAAACGAGAGAGCCTGCTGTTTACCTTTATCATGTGCTTTTGCATGGTGCTCTGGATGAGCATCTACAACGTTGCCCTGCAGCATGGGGCCATCAACGGCGAGGTCATTGCCGCCGCGTGGCTCGGCTTCCCCGTTGCCTATGTCTTTGCCATGTGCTGCGACTGGTTTGTTGCCAGCCCCCTTGCCAAGGGTTTCGCTTTTAAATTCCTGGTCACGCCGGGTAAGAGCTCACCGCTTGCCATGACACTCGCCGTCAGCTCCTGCATGGTCCTTCCCATGGTCATCATCATGTCGTTCTACGGTGCGTGCGAGGGCTTGTTCCACATGCCCGGTGGCCCGCTCGCAAACCTGCAGATGCTGCCGATGATGTGGCTCATCAACATTCCGCGCAACTTTATCATGGCCCTGCCCTGGAACCTGCTGGTGGCTGGTCCGGTTGCTCGCTTTATCTTCCGCCATGCCTTCCCCATGGGAACCGTCTTTGAAGAGCAGCATATGGAGCTCGTACGTATGCCGGGCGCTCCCGTTGCCGATGTCGTCGATGACGTTGCCGAGAGTATGGACGCCGAGCTCGTCTGCTAGGCAAGAGCCACTAACCTAGAGCGCCCGCCACACCCGGCGATTCCTTTTTTGTAGACGTTGTCGTATGGCTGCACGCGGAAAAGGCCACAGCGGTTAACATATACTCCATATGGGTAAAGAGACCAAAGCGCCGCCACGAGTGGCGCTTTGCGTTTGAAAAACTAGCTCGTCTAAGAGGAACTAGCATGTTGGACCGTTTTACCGATCGCGCGCGCAAGGTCATGTCCATGGCCAAGCAGGAGGCGCTCGATCTTCACTCAAATAAGGTGGGTACCGAGCATCTGCTGCTCGCGCTCGCCAGGGAGGACGAGGGCATTGCCGCCGAGGCACTGCGCTCACTCGATATCTCCTACGATGACATCATGGACACGCTCAAGGAGGTCCAGACCACCGTTCCCGAGCCCAGCGAGGAAACCGAGGCCGCCAAGCTCGCCTTTACGCCGCTCGTCATCAGCGTGATGGAGCGTTCCTTCCGCGTGGCGCGCGAGAACAACCAGACCTATGTGTCGACCGAGCACCTGCTCATCGGTATCGTCGAAGAGGGCAACGGCATGGCCATGGACATTCTCATGCGCCTGGGTGTTTCGTCCGCTTCCATTAAAAAAGCCATCGAGAAGCTTACCGCCAAGGATCAAGACAAGAAGCGCCCGCTCGCCGGTGCCGGTGCCGGGCGTCCCGGTACAGGCCTGCCGTTCTTTAGCGGCTCGGACGCCTCACAGCAAAAGGGGAGCGGCACCGACACGCTCAAGCAGTTCGCCACCAACCTTACGCAGAAGGCGCGCGACGGCGAGCTCGACCCGGTGATCGGTCGCGAAAAGGAAGTCCAGCGCATGATGGAGATCCTTTCGCGCCGCACCAAGAACAACCCGCTTATCTTGGGTGACCCCGGCGTGGGCAAGACGGCCATCGTCGAGGGCCTGGCGCAGCAGATCGCTGCCGGCAACGTGCCCGAGAACCTTATGAACCAGAACATCTGGACGCTCGACTTGCCGGGTCTTGTCGCGGGCGCCAAGTATCGCGGTGAGTTTGAGGAGCGCCTCAAGAACGTGATCCAGGAGGCAACCGAAGCCGACGACGTCATCCTGTTTATCGACGAGATGCACACCATCATCGGTGCCGGTTCTGCCGAGGGATCCATCGATGCAAGCTCCATGCTCAAGCCCGTGCTCGCGCGCGGCGCTTTCCAGATCATCGGTGCCACCACGGCCGAGGAGTTCCGCAAGTACCTCACCAAGGACCCGGCCTTCGAGCGCCGCTTCCAGACCATCGATGTTGAGGAGCCAAGCGTCGAGGACACGGTCAAGATCCTGACCGCGCTCAAGCCACGCTACGAGGAGCACCACCACGTGCGCTATACGCAGGGTGCCATCGAGGCCGCCGCGAACCTCTCCAACCGCTACATCCAGGATCGCTTCCTGCCCGATAAGGCCATCGACCTCATCGACGAGGCCGGCGCCCGCGCCCGCATTGCCGCCAACCGTGCGCCTGAGCCGGTGCGCGAGGCCGAGCATCGCGTGGAGGAGCTCAAGGCTGCCGCGCAGGAGGCCACCGAGGGCGACGACATGAACAAGGCCGCCGAGATTACCGAGCAGCAGAAGGCTGCCGAGATTGAGCTCGCCGAGGCCAAGGCAGCTTGGACGGCCGAGCTCGACGCCAGCCCGCTCACCATCGATGTCGCCCAGGTTGCCGACATCGTGTCCGTGACCTCGGGCGTGCCGGTGTCTTCGCTCACCGAGAGCGAAAGCCGTCGTCTGTTGCAGACTGAAAGCGTGCTCAAGACCCGCATTATCGGCCAGGATGAAGCTGTCGAGGCCGTGGCCAAGGCAGTGCGCCGCAGCCGCTCGCCGCTCAAGGACCCGCGTCGTCCCGGCGGCAGCTTTATCTTCTTGGGTCCTACCGGCACAGGCAAGACCGAGCTCGCCAAGACGCTCGCCGAGTACCTCTTTGGCAGCAAGGACGCGCTCATCAGCTTCGACATGTCGGAGTTTGGCAGCGAGTTCGAGGTCTCCAAGCTTATCGGTAGCCCCCCGGGCTACGTGGGCCACGACGAGGGCGGTCAGCTCACCAAGGCCGTTCGCCGTCACCCGTACTCGGTCGTGCTGTTCGACGAGATCGAGAAGGCGCACCCCGATATCTTCAACATCTTGCTGCAGGTGCTTGAGGAGGGTCGCCTGACCGATAGCCAGGGCAAGACGGTCGATTTCCGCAACACCGTGATCATCATGACGTCCAACGTGGGCGCCCGCGAGATTGCGCAGGATGCGAGCGTTGGCTTTGGCACCACCGGTGAGCAGGGTCTTACCTCGAGCGAGATTAAGGGCCGTGCGATGGGCGAACTCAAGCGCCTGTTCCGCCCCGAGCTGCTCAACCGTATCGATGACATCGTGGTGTTTCAGAAGCTTTCGGGCGAGAACCTGACCAAGATCGCTCACCTGCTGGTGGACGACCTGCGCCAGCGCCTGATTGCCAACGGCATGAACATCAAACTCACCGATGCGGCCTACGACAAGATCGTAGCCGAGGGTACCGACCTCACCAACGGTGCACGTCCGCTGCGCCGCGCCATCCAAAAGCTCATCGAGGATCCTCTGTCCGAGGAGCTGCTGGCCGGTGAGTGGGGCAGCGGCGATACCGTCCTGTGCGACGTGGCCGACGGCAAGTTCGTCTTTAGCCACGGTACGGGCGAGATCCCGGCGCCGCGTCCGGCAGGTGCGCTTGGGGGCGATACCGCTCCGGCAGCGCCGCACACCGGAAACGCCGCGCCTGTGAGCAGTGGCGTAAGCTCGGGCCCCGGCGGCATGATGCAAGCCGGTTCCGGCGCGCTGTAGGGCGTAACAAAACCTTGTGTCCACGAGGGCGTTCCAAAGGAGCGCCCTTTTTTCTGTTGGAAAGGCCCCTCGTTCAAAGTAAATCTCATTAAACATACCAACGGCGTATGCATAAGCGTTGGTCAAGCGTGGAGGTTGGTTGAAGGGTCCAACGTCCCTTCGGCGCGGTCCGTCTACCTGCTTTATCTTAATAAAGTGGCGTTTCTCCGCCGTTAGCCGATGATGCGAGAGCGCTCGGCGTTTTCGACTGGTTTATGCAAACGAAGTCTGGGAATATACAAGGCGCATGTCTTATTGTCTAACCAGTTGCGCCAAGGAGGCACCATGGACTACAAGATCACCGGCTATGAGCCCGCCCAGCTGTTCCATTTCTTTGAGGAGGTCAGCGCGATCCCCCGTGGGTCTGGCAACGAGAAGGGCATCAGCGATTTCCTGGTTGCGTTTGCCAAGGAGCGCGGCCTCGATGTGTATCAGGACGAGGTCTACAACGTCATTATTCGCAAGCCCGCATCTGCCGGTGCCGAGAATGCCCCGACCGTGATGCTGCAGGGCCACATCGATATGGTGTGCGACAAGTTGGGCTCCGTTGAGCACGACTTTACGACCGATGGTATCGACCTGCTCGTCAAGGACGGCGTTCTCACCGCTAACGGCACCACGCTGGGCGCCGACAACGGTATCGCCGTCGCTCTGATGCTCACTGTTCTCGATGACGATTCGATCGTTCACCCCGCCCTCGAGTGCGTATTCACCACCGACGAGGAGACTGGCCTGGTCGGCGCCGAGACGCTCGATAAGTCTCAGATTAGCGCCCGCACCATGATCAACCTTGACTCCGAGGAAGAGGGCGTTGCCACCGTCAGCTGCGCCGGCGGCGTCGTCGTTACCTACACCTGCCCGATCGCGCGCGAGCACAAGACCGGTAGCACCCTCACGTTCGACATCTCCGGTCTGCTGGGCGGTCACTCCGGCAGCGATATCCACCTGGAGCGCGGCAACGGCAACCTCATCATGGCCCGCATCATCGACCGCCTGATGGTTGCCGGCGAGCCCGCCATCGTTAGCTTTAACGGCGGCACCAAGGACAACGCCATCAACCGTGAGTGCAAGGCTGTTCTGGTCTACGCCGACCACGCTGCCGCCGAGGCCGCGGCCCAGATCGCAAAGGGCATTATCGCCGACGTCACTGCCGAGCTCGAGGTCTTCGACCCCGGCTTTACCTGCACTGTCGAGATTGCCGACGACGCCGAGGTCGAGGCCATGGACGAGAAGTCCGCGCTTGCCCTCATCCGCGCCCTGCGTCTTGCCCCCAACGGCGTGATCCGCCGCAACGTCGCTACCGACGGCTCCGTCGAGGTTTCCTCCAACATCGGTGTGGTTGCCACTTCTGACGACGAGGTCAAGATCATGCTGTCCCCGCGCTCCTCGATCACCTCGCTGCAGAACGAGTTCAAGGACCGCCTGCAGACGCTGGCCGATGTCCTGGGCTTCGACGCCAAGTTTGAGTTCGAGTATCCCGGCTGGAGCTATGCCGAGCATTCGCCGGTCCGCGACGTCTTTGTCGAGAGCTATCGCGAGCTCTTTGGCTCCGAGCTGCGCATCGAGTCCATTCACGCCGGCCTTGAGTGCGGCCTGTTTGCCGAGGCCCTGCACGGCCTGGACGCCATCGCCGTGGGCCCGACGCTCTCCGATGTCCACACCCCGGACGAGAGCATGGAGCTCGCTTCTGCCGAGCGCTTCTACGAGCTGCTCATCGACGTCCTCAAGCGCCTTGCCGCGTAAAGGTCGCCTTGGTTAAGCCGCTCTAAAACGGCTGGCTATGAAAACGGCCGCCTGGCGTAATGCCGGGCGGCCGTTATTCGTCACAGTGCGAGGATCCCAAGGTGCTCAAGCAGGATCTTAAGCCCGATGAGGACGAGTACGACGCCACCCACGATGGTGGCGGGTTTTTCGTAGCGCGCGCCAAAGGTGTGGCCGATCGCTACGCCGGCGACGGAGAAGATAAACGTTGTGACGCCGATAAGTGATACAGAGGGCACGATATCGACCGAGAGCGCGGCAAACGAGATGCCCACGGCGAGCGCGTCAATCGAGGTGGCGATGGCAAGGATTAGGTACTCGCCCAGGTCGATCTTTTCGGCATCCTTGCCGTCGCCTTCGTCCTCATCCTCGTCTTCGGTAAAGGCTTCCCACAGCATCTTGCCGCCGATAAAGGCCAAAAGGATAAAGGCGATCCAATGGTCTATGGGACCGATGATGCCCATGAACTGGCTGCCGAGTGCCCAACCGATTACGGGCATGCCGGCCTGAAAGCCGCCAAAGAACAGGCCGAGCACAACGGCGACTTTAAGGTTGATCTTTTTCATGCCGAGACCCTTGCAGATGGAAACGGCAAAGGCGTCCATCGAAAGGCCAACGGCGAGCAACACGAGCTCTGCGAGTCCCATAGTCTGGCTCCCTCTCTCCGGACGAACCCGATTACACGACCACTCCCTCATTTATATGAGACCCGATGCTACCACATGAGCAGCCAAAAGAGCCCCGTCCCAAATGAGCTACCTAAGCGGTGTTCGCTCATTCTGTAAGCATCGGAATTTGCGGGCGTCACAGGGGCAAACCGTGAGAAACTTATTGACGTTTATGGAGCGTATACGATGGGAGCGATGCCTTGGATAAGAACGAGCTGCAAAAGCGTATGGAACAGGCCATCCGCCTGACGGCACCTGGTCAGCCGATCCGCACCGCCCTTGACATGATCATCGCCGGTCACCTGGGCGCCCTTATCTGCGTCGGCGACACCGAAAACGTGCTCGCTGCCGGTAACGACGGCTTCCCGCTCAACATTTCGTTTACCTCGAACCGTCTGTTCGAGCTTTCCAAGATGGACGGCGCCATCGTCATCGACGGCGACCTTACCCAGATCCTGCGCGCCAATTTCCACCTCAATCCCGACCCCTCGCTCGCCACGAGCGAGACGGGCATGCGTCACCGTACTGCCGCTCGCATGTCGGTGCTCACCGACGCCATCGTGATCTCGGTCTCGGCCCGTCGTGCCGTCGTCAACGTGTATGTGCACGGCAAGAGCTATGAGATTCAGCCCGTCACCACCATCATGAGCTCGGTCAACCAGCTCGTCGCTACGCTTCAGACCACCCGTCAGTCGCTCGACCGCTCCCTGCTGCGTCTGACGGCCCTCGAGCTGGACGACTACGTCACGCTCGCCGACATCACCGGCATTTTCTCGAGTTTCGAGATTATGCAGCAGGCAAAGACCGAGCTTAAGGATTGCATTGTCAAGCTGGGCAACCAGGGCAAGCTCGTGCAGATGCAGCTCGAGCAGCTCGCCGGCTCCAGCATGGATACCGAGTACGACTTGATGATTCGCGACTACGCAAGCGATTCCTCCGAGGCAAACGCCGAGAAGATCCGTGCCGAGCTTAGCCGCATGACGCCCAAGGACTTGTCCGACCCGCAGCATGTGGCGGCGGTTCTGGGCTACGACGACTTGGACGAGGACTCCGTCATGACGCCGCTGGGCCTGCGCACGCTTTCGCGCGTGTCCGTCGTGCGCGACGGCGTGGCCGAGAAGATCGTCGACGAGTATGGCTCGCTGCAGGAGCTCATGGACGACATCAGCAAGGATCCGGAGCGCCTGGGCGACTTTGGCGTTAACAACCCTGCCATTCTTGCGGACTCCCTGTACCGCATGAAGGGCACCAAACAGGGGAACGCATAATGGCGCCCGTATGTGCCGTGGTCGTTGCCGGTGGCAGCGGCCAGCGCTTTGGTAATCCCGGTGGCAAGCAGCTCGTCAATGTAGCGGGCCGTCCGCTTATGAGCTGGTCCATCCGCGCGTTTGACCGTAGCGATAAGGTCGGCCACATCGTCGTGGTTTGCCCTGCCGAGCGTCGTGCCGAGATGCGCCGCCTGGCCATCAGCCCGTATTCGTATAACACGCCCATCAGCTTCGCCGATGCCGGCGATACTCGCCAGGACTCCACTCGTGCCGGCGTGCATGCGGTGCCGGCAGGCTTTGAATACGTCGCCATTCACGACGGCGCTCGTCCGCTCATTACTACCGAGGCCATCGATCACGCTATCGACGTGCTCGTGAGTGACCGCTCGCTCGACGGTGTCGTGTGTGGCCAGCCTGCGATCGACACGCTCAAGATCGTCGATGGGGACAACATCGTCGAGACGCCGCCACGCGAACTCTATTGGGCCGCGCAGACGCCGCAGATCTTTAGTGTCGACGCCATGAAACGCGCCCATGCCGCGGCGATTGCCGAGGGCTTTATCGGTACGGACGATTCGTCACTGGTCGAGCGCATGGGTGGGCGCGTCCGCTGCGTCCAGAGCCCGCGCGACAACCTTAAGGTGACGGTGCCCGAGGACTTGCGTCCCGTAACCGCGATTTTGCTCGGGCGGATGGCCGAGAGAGAGGACCTTCCCCATGTTCAGTAACCTGCGCATTGGCCACGGCTACGACGTCCACCGTTTGGTGGAGGGGCGTCGATGTATCATCGGCGGGGTCGACATTCCCTACGAGCGCGGCCTGCTGGGCCACTCGGATGCCGATGTGCTCGCGCACGCGCTGGCCGACGCTATTCTGGGCGCCTGCCGCGGGGGAGACATTGGCAAGCTGTTCCCCGACACCGACCCCGCCTACGAGGGTGCCGACTCGATGGTGTTGCTTGCCCGCGTAATGGACTATGCGCGCGAGCTGGGCTTTGAGTTTGTCGATGCCGACTGCACCATTGCCTGCCAGCAGCCTAAGATCACCCCGCACCGCGATGCCATGCGTGCCAACTTGGCCCATGCCCTGGGCGTTGACGTCGAAAACGTGGGCGTCGCCGCCACCACGACCGAAAAGCTCGGTTGGGAAGGTCAAGGCGAGGGAATTGGCGCCTGGGCCGTCTGCCTGCTACAGAAAACCGTTAAGGAGTAACGAATGCGTATCTACAACAGCGCTACCCATAAAAAGGAAGAGTTCCAGCCCATCGAGCCCGGCAAGGTCCGCATGTACGTGTGCGGCCCCACGGTTTACGACAACATCCACATCGGCAACGCCCGCACGTTCATCAGCTTCGATGTGATTCGACGCTGGCTCATCGCGAGCGGCTACGAGGTCACGTTCGCCCAGAACCTTACCGATGTCGACGACAAGATCATCAAGCGCGCCAACGAACAGGGCCGTACGGCCGCCGAGGTCGCGACGGAGTTCTCGGATAAGTTTATTGGCGTCATGCGCGCTGCCAACGTGCTCGATCCCGATGTGCGCCCCCGCGCCACCAAGGAGATCGGCCCCATGATTGCCATGATCAAGGCGCTCATCGAGCAGGGCCACGCTTACGCCGCCGATAACGGCGACGTGTACTTTTCCGTGCGCAGCGATCCCAACTACGGTCAGGTCTCGGGCCGCAACATCGACGACCTTATGGTGGGTGCGCGCATCGAGGAGAACGAGGACAAGAACGACCCGCTCGACTTTGCCCTGTGGAAGGCCGCCAAGCCCGGCGAGCCCAGCTGGCCGAGCCCCTGGGGCGAGGGCCGTCCCGGCTGGCACACCGAGTGCGCCGCCATGGTGCACCGCTACCTGGGTACCCCGATCGACATTCACGGCGGTGGCTCCGACCTTGCCTTCCCGCATCACGAGAACGAGTGCGCCCAGGCTGCCTGCGCCTGGCACCAGGGCTTCTCCAACACCTGGATGCACACGGGCATGCTGCTGGTCGACGGCGAGAAGATGTCCAAGTCGCTTGGTAACTTCTTTACGCTGGCCGAGGTGCTCGAGCAGCACTCCGCTGCCGCCCTGCGCCTGCTGATGCTGCAGACGAGCTATCGCTCGCCGCTCGACTTCTCCTGGGAGCGCCTGGAGGGTGCCGAGAATTCGCTCACGCGTATCGCCGGTACGGTCGAGAACCTGCGCTGGGCCGCGAACCATGCGACGGCCGATGCCGATGAGGCAGCATCTGAGGCATTTGCCGCCAAGGCTGCCGAGACCCGTGCCACTTTTAAGGAGTGCATGGACGACGACTTTAACACCGCCGGTGCCATGGGCGCCGTCTTTGGTTTTGTCACCGAGTGCAATCAGTATCTGGAGCAGGCGGGCGACGCTGCCGACAAGGCCGCGGCTCTTGCTGCCGCCGATACGCTGGTCGAGCTGCTCGATACGTTTGGCGTTGAGCTTCCCGAGCCCAAGGTCGAGCTGCCGCTGGGCCTTTTGGGCGTTGCCGCCGGCTTGGTCGCCTACACTGGTGACGACGTGGACGAGGCCGCTGCCAAGATTCTCGAGGCTCGCGCCGAGGCCCGTGCCGCCAAAAACTGGGACTTGGCAGACGCCATCCGCGATCAGCTCAAGGACTTGGGCCTGACGATTGAAGACACCGCCGCCGGCACCCGTATCAAATCCCTCTAACCCCCGCGGGTTTCCCAAGCACCCGACCGCCCGAGCCACGGCACCTTGCCTTTCAATCGTCGGGCATGGCCCCAAGGTCTATGCCCTCCTCTTTCAAGGCAATCTGCCGCACCTCGGGCGGTCGGTCTATTTGTTTCGTTTGATAGTTGTATTTAGGAGGCCGTCCTATGGCCGACAATCGCAAGCGTGCGCCTCGTGGCGGCAAGCAGGCCGCTTCTGGCTCGCGTCCGATTCGCCGAAATGACTGCGCTGCCGCTTCCAAGGGCCAGCGCGATCGCACCCAAGCTGCGCGTCCGCAGCGCGATCGCAACCGCGACGCTGTCCAGGCTCCCAAGGGCGAGTTTATCGAAGGCCGTCGTGCTGCCGTCGAGGCGCTGCGCACCGGTTTTCCCATCAAGTGCGCGCTCATTGCCGAGGGCGGGGAGCGCGATGCCGCCCTGTCTCGTCTGGTCGACGACCTCAACGCCGCGGGTGTCCGCATTAAGTACGTGCCGCGCGCGCAGCTCGATGCGCTGTCGAGCCATGGCGCTCACCAGGGCATTGCGCTCGAGGTGGGTAACTTCCCTTATGCCGATGTTGCCGATATCCTCGACCGTGCGGGCGAGGGCCCGGCACTTGTCGTGGTGCTCGACCACGTGACCGATGACGGCAACTTTGGCGCCATCGTGCGCTCCGCCGAGGTCGTGGGCGCGGCGGGCGTCATCATCGCCAACAAGCGCGCTGCCGGCGTGACCGTGGGCAGCTACAAGACCTCAGCCGGCGCCGTCATGCATCTGCCTATCGCCCAGGTCCCCAATA
Source organism: Collinsella sp. LCP19S3_D5 (assembly GCF_052121415.1). Lineage (NCBI taxonomy): Bacteria > Bacillati > Actinomycetota > Coriobacteriia > Coriobacteriales > Coriobacteriaceae > Collinsella > Collinsella sp. LCP19S3_D5. Next base: position 89,167 of record NZ_JBQKEH010000006.1, on the reverse strand, counting down.
TCGCCCGTGCGCTCGACGATCTTAAGGCCGCTGGCTTTTGGGTGGGCGGCGCCTCCGAGCACGCCGAGGGCATTTGCTGGGATGCTCCCTTCGAGGGCCGCGTGGCGCTTGTCATGGGCTCCGAGGGCGACGGCATCTCGCGCCTGGTGCTCGAGAAATGCGACTTTTTGACCAAGCTTCCTCAGCGTGGCATGACCGAGAGCCTCAACGTTGCCCAGGCAACGACGGCATTGTGCTTTGAGTGGCTACGTCGCAACGCCGGCGAGCTCATGGGGGAGGAGTAGCGCATGTCCAAGAAGAACCGCGCCAAGTCTAAGGCCAAGCGCTTTGGCGAAGGCTCGGCCAAGCCGATTGTCTCGGCCGCGACCTACGGCGTGGGCGGCAATGCGTTTGCGCAGGCTATCGCCGACCCGGTCTCGACGGTTCACTCCAATAAGCCCGAGCTGCTGGTGGTCGACGGCTACAACGTGATCCACTGCACGCCGCGTTACGAAAAGCTCGTGTACGACCATTCCGACGATCCGTATTCCAGCGACGTTCACGATATGGCACGCACCGCCCTTATCAACGACGTTGCCGCCTTTGCCCAGGGCCGCTACGAGGCCGTGATTGTGTTTGACGGCGCTGGCAATATCTCTAGCGAGCGTCCCAACTTGCCGGCTCGCGGCGTGCGCATCGAGTTTTCGCCGACGGGTGTATCGGCCGATACCGTGGTACAAAAGCTCTGCATTGAGGCGCGCGAGGAAGGCCGCGCGTGCTCCGTGGTATCGAGTGACGGCACAATTCAAGCCGTCGTCATGGGCAAGGGCGTTACGCGCATCTCGAGCCGCATGCTGGTGGACGAGATCAAACAGATCGATAACGACGTCCGCGAGGCCGAGGAGGCTCCGCAGATCAAGATGACTCTGGGCAGTCGCCTGAGCCCCGAGGCACTGGCCAAGCTCAAGGCCCTGCGCGGGAGGTAGGTAAACCTTCTATGGGGAGCTGCTTTCTCGATTGATCAACCAACTGGTTTGTAATCAATGGGTTGCGGCTTGGCATCGCCAAAACGAATAGTTTTTGGTTCTGGCGAACAGATAAAACTATTCGTTCTGACGAATAGTTTTGAGATGTGGTCGGTCAAAGGGCCTGTTGCGCCTTGTCCGCAATTCCTTTATTCTTAATTGGCTTCGCGCGAAAGCGCCAAGTGTGCCAGTGTGGCGCAACGGTAGCGCAACTGATTTGTAATCAGTGGGTTGCGGGTTCGATTCCTGTCACTGGCTCCATGAGAGTTTCGGGCTCTGTTCCCTAGTGGGACAGGGTCCGTTTCTTGTTTTGGCGAGTTGTCGGGCTCGGTATTCGTCTTGTTTTCCAGTTTGTCTCGAGCTGTAACACTAAGACGGGCATTTTGCTTCTATCTGTTACAGATCGAGATGGAAGGTTGAAGGCTGCCCGTCTGTCTCAATCTGTAACAGATAGAAGCGGAATAACGGTCTAGATGTTACAGATTGAGATGAAAGTCACACGCCATTTCTCGTGCTTGCGTCGTCGCGCTGACCGAATAATTGACATCCCCGCAAGGCGTTTTGCATATCTCGGTTTAGACTAATAGCTTAGGTGCCGATGAGGCTCGACAGCGATGCAAGAAGCGGCGCCGAGCATTTTGTTTCCAGACGCTGCGTCCGAAGGGCGTTTTATGAATCTGAAGAGCTTTGATAACCAAAACGAGCTGCTTAAAGATGGTCTAATTGAAGCAATCAATAACGGAGATCGAATTTCAGTCGCTGCGGCGCTGTTCTCGATTTATGGATATGGCGAGCTCAAAAAACAGCTTGAGGCATGCGATTCCTTCCGGTTTATTTATACGGAACCGACCTTCTTATCCGTCAAAGCCCAGAAGGAGCAGCGTGAGTACTATATCCCGCGTATGGGGCGCGAGAGCAGTATTGGCGGCACGGACCTCGAGATTAAGCTCAAGAATGAACTTAGGCAGAAAGCTGTCGCTCGTGAATGCGCCGAGTGGATTAGAAAGAAGGCAGAGTTCCGCTCATACCGAGATGCCAATCGCGCAGCCGGTGGCTATCTCGTCGTCGACGGTACCGAGCCTGCGGCGTTCCAGCCTATCGAGGGCCTGACGACGTCCGCTCTGGGTACAACGCCCAGCAAGCAGCTCACCATGACTATGGGCATCCCGGGGGACATGGCGCGCCAGTACCTGTGTCAGTTCAATGCCGCCTGGGATTCGGGCGAGCTTGAGGACGTTACCCAGGCGGTAATCGACTCCATCTCCACCATGTATCGCGAGAACCCGCCCGAGCTGGTCTACTACGCCGCGCTCTACCGCATCTTTAGCGAGTTCCTCGAGGACGTCTCGGTGGATGACCTCGCAAAAGAGGGGACCGGCTTCAAGGAGAGCAAAGTCTGGAACCTGCTCTACGATTTCCAGCAGGACGCGGCGCTTGCCATCATCAACAAGCTCCAGACCTACAACGGCTGCATCCTCGCAGACAGCGTCGGACTGGGCAAGACGTTCACTGCCCTCGCGGTCATTAAGTACTATGAGCTGCTCAACCGCAACGTGCTCGTGCTCTGCCCCAAGCGCCTCTCGGACAACTGGCTCACCTATAAAAAGAACTACGTCAACAACCCCATCGCCGCCGATCGCCTGCGCTACGACGTGCTCTACCACACTGACCTGTCCCGCGATAAGGGAATGACGGTGGAGGGTAACGACCTCGAGAAGTTTAACTGGGGTGCCTACGACCTCGTCGTCATCGACGAGTCCCATAACTTCCGCAACGGTGCAGACACCTCGTCCAAGGTCGAGGACGAGACGCAGGGCAACCGCTTCGAGAGGCTCCTCAACAAGGTGATCAAGGACGGAGTCGAGACGAAGGTTCTGATGCTTTCGGCAACCCCCGTCAACAACAGGTTCCGCGATCTACACAACCAGCTCAAGCTTGCCTATCAGGGCGATCCCGACGCATGGTCGAAAAAGCTCGGACTCGACAAGCCGGTCGATCAGGTATTCCGCGACGCGCAGGCGGCGTTTCGCGACTGGTCGGAGCTGCCCGCGGCCGATAGGACCACGACGGCGCTGACGGACCGGCTCGACTTCAACTTCTTCCAGATTCTCGACCGCGTTACCGTTGCGCGCTCGCGCAGACATGTGCAGCGCTACTACGATGTATCCGCGATCGGTCCGTTCCCCAAAAGGCTTAAGCCGGTATCGTTGCGGCCGAGTCTGGCCACCTCGGACGAGGCGGGCACCTACTCGCAGATAGCCGACACGCTCGCCTCGCTCACGCTCGCGGTCTACCTGCCCACGGTCTATCTCCATCCCAGCGCGGCGCCCAAGTACGCCGACGAGCACGGTCGTCCTCCCACCAGCGGTCGCGAGCAGGGAATGGTCAAGCTCATGTCCTCCATTCTGCTCAAGCGCCTGGAGAGCTCCGTCTACGCCTTCGAGATCACGCTGGGCAAGATTATCGAGGTCATTAGGCACAATCTAAAGGTTATTGAGGACTATCGCGCCGGCGCGTCCGGCGCGTCGGTCGAGGCCGTCGAGTCCTTTGAGTATGAGGAGGGGGACACCGACTTTACGGTCGGCACCAAGAGCAGGTTCTCGCTCGAGGACATGGACTGGATTAGCTGGGAGCGCGATATGCTCAAGGACCTCGAGGCACTCGAGGACATCCGACAGCTTATCGCTCCTATCGATGCCGAGCATGACGCGAAACTGGCCAAGCTCAGGCGCGTCATCGCGGACAAGATTGAGAACCCCATAAACCCGGGCAACAAGAAGCTGCTGATCTTTACGGCGTTTGCTGACACGGCGGACTACCTCTACAAGAACATCGGCGCCTACGTCGAGGAGCGCTATGGGCTCGAGGTCGCTGAGGTCGCTGGCGGCTCGCAGAGCGCCCGCTGCTCGGTCGAGGGCGTTCGCAACGACATGAACGAGGTCATTACCTGCTTCAGCCCGGTATCGAAGGACCGCGACGTTGCGTATCCGAGACTCAAGGGCAAGGACATCGACGTGCTCATCGCGACCGACTGTATTTCCGAAGGCCAGAACCTGCAGGACTGCGACTGCGTCATCAACTACGACATCCACTGGAACCCGGTGCGCATCGTGCAGCGCTTTGGCCGCGTCGACCGTATTGGCTCCAAGAACGCCTGCATCCAGCTCATCAACTTCTGGCCCGATGTTGAGCTCGACGAGTACATCAACCTCAAGGCACGCGTCGAGAACAAGATGCATGCGCTGGTGATGGCATCGACGGGTGATGACGACTATATCAACGAGGACGAGAAGGGCGACTTGGAGTATCGCCGCCAGCAGCTTGAGCGCATGAAGGACGAGGTCGTCGATCTGGAGGATGCCCAGGGCGGCATTTCCATCACCGACCTTGGCCTCAACGACTTCCGTATGGACTTGGTCGAGTACCGGAAGGAGCATCCCGAGATCGAAAACGTCCCATACGGCATCGAGGCAGTCGCTGCCGGCGAAGAGCCGGGCACGATATTTGTGCTGCGCAACGCGAATGGCAACATCGACAGACTCTCCGGCAACCCCATCCATCCCTTCTACCTGGTGTACGTTGGCGAGGACGGGTCGATCCTGCATGGCTATGCCACGCCCAAGGACATCTTGGACGAGATGAGGCGAATCTGTCGAGGCGTCCAGGAGCCGGTTGAAGACCTGTGCCGCGCTTACAACGCTCAGACCGACGACGGGCGTGACATGGCTGCCCAGACGGACCTACTGGCAAGTGCGATCGGCTCCATCGTCGAGGGCAAAAGCGAGTCCGATATCGACAGCTTCTTCAGCGGCGGGACGACGGGCTTTTTGGAGAACGACATCGAGGGCATCGACGACTTTGAGCTCGTGTGCTTCTTGGTGGTGAAAAAACCATGCTAGGACTTCCGGCCACGACCGAGGTGGGAAGGCGTCTGCCCAAAGAGGCCTTCTACCGTCATATGGACGTTGATGCTGCCACCCGGCGTGACCTTACGGGTGGCGTGGCGTCAATTATCGTCGCGAACTCCATCAAGCCGGCTACGACCAATATCGCCGACGGCAAAGCGGTACACGAGATTCTCGTGCTGAGGATCGATCCCAAAGGGGAACGGGTGCCCGAGCGCGCCGTGCGCCTGGTGAGCAACGCGACGCCCAACAAGGCCGTGATTGTCGACGGCGGATCCGGCGATATCGCGATTTGCGAGGAGGGTCGCCTGCTGGAGACGCGGGATATCAAGCGTCTTGCCTTGAACGGTTTCAATCTCGACATGGTATGGGATTCCATGCTCGCCCAAGTCGCGTTGGGAGAATTCGATGGTCACGACGTCTGGGCGAGAATCGATCGCCGTGAGAAAATAGACGGGTTGCGTGCGGAGGTCTCCGCGCTCGACACCAAGGCCCGCATGGAACGACAGATTGTCCGAAAGAACGAGCTATTTTTACAGATGAAAAAGAAGCAAGCCGAGCTTAGGCGGCTTGAGGAGGAGTAGCAACGATGGAGAAGATCAGCCGGGAGACCCCCGACCTCACGCAGGAGAACATCGCCAAGATCGCCGCGCTCTTCCCTGACGTAGTGACCGAGGCGGCGGACGCCGACGGCAACGTCAGGCTCGCCATCGACTTCGATGCCCTGCGCGACGACCTCTCCGGGGAGGTCGTGGACGGCCCGCGCGAGCGCTACCAGTTCACCTGGCCCGGCAAGCGCGAGGCCAAGCTCGAGGCGCGCCGCCCCACCAAGAAGACTATGCGCCCCTGCCCCGAGAAGTCCAAGGACTGGGAGAGCACCGAGAACCTCTACATCGAGGGCGACAACCTCGAGGCCCTCAAGATCATGCGCGAGACCTACGCCGGCAAAGTTAAGCTGATCTATATCGATCCACCTTACAACACGGGTAGTGACTTCGTGTACGACGATGACTTCTCCAAGGCGCGGGCGGAATACGACGCCCAGAACGGCGACTACAACGAGGAGGGTGGCCGCCTTGTAGCCAACCCCGAGTCCAACGGCCGCTTCCACTCCGACTGGTGCTCGATGATGTATCCGAGGCTCATGCTGGCTAGGGATATGTTGAGCGACGACGGTGCAATCTTTATTAGCATTGACGATAACGAGTCCAAGAACCTTCGCGCCATCTGCGGCGAGGTGTTTGGTGCTTCTTGCTTTGTTGGAGATATTGCCTGGCAGAAGACCTATTCGCCGAGAAACGATTCGAAGGGGATTCCATCTGAGGTTGAGCATATCCTGGCGTACTCGAAGAGCCCCGAGTGGATACCGGGCAGACTGCCAAGAACTGCCGAGATGGATGGCCGCTACTCGAGTCCGGATGGCGACCCGCGCCCCTGGAAGGCGGGGGACGCGTCGGCACCCGGTGCCGCTACACACCAAGGTATGGTATATGCCATTCAGCATCCACTCACAGGCGAGCTACTGTACCCGCCGAACGGTCGATGTCGACCGTTCGGCGGGTACAGCATGCTCAGCTTGATGAGTGAATGGGCTGATTATGAATGGGTTGATATTCATGATGAAGAGCGCCGAGCGCAGATATGTAATCTGCCTGCTAACGAAGTACGTCGGGATGTTAAAGCCCTCATGCTAAAGAATCCTGATGAGACAACATACGCACGATCCAGAGCACGATATGAAGAGGGCAGCTGGCCCGTCTTGTACTTTACAAGTGGTGGTAATGGGGGCATGGCCTGTAAGCGCTATCTTGACGAGATGGATGGGAAGATGCCCACCAACCTATGGTCCTACTCCGAGGTTGGTCATACCGACGAGGCAAAGAAGCAGCTCAAATCTCTCTTCGACGGCTCCGCACCTTTCGACACCCCAAAGCCCGTTCGCCTGGTCGATCGCATCCTAACCATCGCCAGCGACAAGGACTCCATTGTCCTGGACTTCTTCTCTGGGTCTGCCACCACAGCAGAAGCCGCTATGCGCAAGAATGCCGAGGACGGTGGCAATAGGCGCTTTGTCCTCGTTCAACTGCCCGAAGAGACTCCTGGCGGCTGGGACAATCTGTGCAACGTCGGTGAGGAGCGTATTCGCCGAGCTGGCGAGAAGATTAAGACCGAAATCGACAAGGCCAACGAGCAGCTCGAACTCGGCGCCGAGCCCAAGCCCGTGCCCGATATCGGTTTCCGCGTGCTGCGTGTAGATGACTCCTGCCTCAAAGATGAGTTCGCTGCACCGGACCAGTACGACCAGACTCAGCTCGACCTCTTCGCCGACAATGCCGCCGAAGGCGCTGCGCCGCTTGGCCTGCTCTTTCAGGTCCTGCCCGCATTCCGCATCGAGTACTCCGCCAAAATCGCTGAGCGCGAAATCGGCGGCAAGGCGTGCTTCGACGTCAACGATGGCCAGCTTATCGCCTGCTTTGACGAGGATGTCGATACCGTGGCGTTGGAGGCAATCGCCAAAGAGCGTCCGCTCTACGCGGTCTTCCGCGACGCATGCTTCTCCAACGACGCCGCCGTGGCAAACCTCGAAGAGCTCTTCAAAACCTTCAGTCCCGACACCATCCGTAAGGTGATCTAAAGTGCATCGGGCCGCCGCTGGTTGAGTGACGGCCCGATTTAATGACGGGTATCAACTCGTTGAATGTAACTTTGAGCCATGGCGGCTCAAACAAGACCTAGTCGCCCGTTTCGCTTGCGGGGTCCACAACTTCGAAATCTTCCGGCGGATACAGGTAATCCTCTCCGCTGTCGTCGACAATGCGATACCAGTCCTTTTCTACGGATAGGACCGTGTAGACCTTACCGTTGGTAAGCTCGAGGAATGAAGTTTCGCCCAGGTATTTTACTTTCACGACAACCACCTCTTAATCTTGAATTTGACCTTCGGTTGGCCAGAGGCTTCGAACCAATGAACTTCGGCTTCTCTGCTCTGCCCGTTGTAATCAACGACGCCGATTCCTTTGACGTGCTTCCAATCGCGAGGGCGCCCTCCAATTTGTTGACTCAGGCCTAAAGCAACTTTTGGGTTGAGTTTGTTTCTTACACCTTTGCCGGCAAACACCTCTACATTGCGTATGGTTGTGCCCTCTAGAAATCTAAAGATCCGACCAGTGTGGGGGTCTTTAATGTCGTAGTTTAAGGCTTTAGCGCTTAGGCTGCGACCGATTTGAATGTTGACCTCGGGAAGCGTCTCGGGTTCAAATCCAGCCAGCGGCAATTTGCCTGATCCCCAGGTCGCGCCAAAGTCTAAGCCTCGTCCATATCCCCCGCCCATTATGCCGCCTCCGTCTGATGGGCTAGCGCAGTTTGCGTTGGATAGCTTTTAACGTTGACCCCTGCGTCCAATGCGGAATCAAAGATGTCGTCTGGCGCTGTTCCATAGACGATGATGTTTTTGGGGCGGAGGCGAGAGACAGACTCATCGACATATGCCTTGAAGACTGCCCTGTCATCTGCGGTGTTTAATGCGCCGATCGTACCCATGGCTATGGTTGCTTCGGTCGGAATGCCGTCAAAGGCGTATATATAGCTACGCCTGTCGGTTGGCCTTATGTTCGGTATGCATGCTCCGCCACAACGCTCATAGAGGCTTCCGAGCAGCCTTCCCCTGAAGCAATTCCAGTATTGCAGGGCAAACGGCATGTTTCTGTACATGCTGAAGTCCCAGGAAACGATTCCTGGATGTTCGAGGAGCCGATCCATGTATTTAAAGGGGTTGTTCCAGAAAGGACGGAGCTTGACGTCGTACTCATATGGAACCACCCATGCGGAAGGGTCGTCGCGCTTGCGAGATTTTGAATCAGAAAAGCGAACGACTCGTTCGGGTATTTGATCGGTCCCGTTAATTACGGGCATTTCGAAATCTCCGGTGTAGGTTACGCCAGAATAGTATCTGGTATGAAAAGTGTCATAGTTACTTAAGCTGCCCATGGCAACCTCATTTCTATCGATATTCAACTTGTTTTTTTTGGCTTGCGCTGAATTCGACAGGAATATAGGCATAACGGAAACAATGAAGCCTATACTAAACGCAGCAACGCGAGTCCTTGTCGACTCCAGATCGGCTGCTTCTGTTGGCGCAGGAGCAGCCGTTTTATCTAAGCACGCCCAATAAGACCGCCTCCTCTCCATACGGCGTTACTAACAAGCCACTGCTCATGGGGTTCCCAGAATGAATTTTCCTTGCGACGGTTATTTGCTTGGTCTATGGCAAAACTGGCGCATTTGCCGCTGACGCCAAAACGTTCTGTAACGGCAGCGCCTTTTGGCAACGTTAGTATTAATGGGTGTGGGGCCAGTAGGTATCCAGCAAAATAGTCCGCCTCTGCTTCCTTAAAGGGGTTTTCTTCGCTGTGCCCTAAAAAAATATGAGCCAGCTCGTGGGCGCCCGAAAAGCGTGACCTGTTGTAGGTTGAGCCACTTACATCGTTGACAGCAAGAGTGGCCGAATTATATTCGGCGTCGGCAATGGTGAAGGCATCGCTCGATACGGCAAATGCCGCATTTCGCATATGAGGGTCGAGGGAAGAGTAGGGAACGATCTTAACCCCTAGCGCTTCCGCAGCTGCTCCTACGCTTATCGGGTATTTCGCAAGATCGTAATCTTGCAGCATCTCGATAACGGCTCGTTCGATTTCTTTCTGGTGCTGGCGTTCGAGCAATGAATTCCTCCTATTAACGCTTGGCTAAGGCGGCGATTAATTCGGCCCTTTGTTCCTCGCTGAGGCTGTGCGCATTGCGCGCTATCAGACGAATTGCATCATCGGTCTCTTTTTGATTGTTGTTTCCTGTGATTGCTTCGGGTGCAACATTGAGTGCTCTTGCGATGGCGGCAATTGTAATGGGTCGCGGCTCTCGTGCTCCGCTGACGTATCTGCTAATAGCTGCTGGGGTAAGTCCGGTTTTCGCGGCAAGCTCCTTCTGGCTCATTCCCTTTTCTGCCAAAAGTGCGCCCAGCCTCCTTCCAACTAAAGATGCCATACGTGCTCCTCTCACATAGTAGATGGTAACAGTTACCATCTACTGGTAACTGTAGCTATGCCCATATTAACCTGTCAAGCCTCTTTTTGCTGCACAGTCAATTTATAACGGCCAAAATCGGATTAAAATGCCAGGTAATGAAGTATTTTGCGCTGGAACTATTCGAGCGATAATCATTGTCACTTTGATGGAAACAGCAATGGAGTGCTCAGATGCAGTTCAAGTTCAAAATTCAGCCGTATCAGACTGAGGCTGCGCGCGCGGTGACCGATGTCTTTGCCGGCCAGCCCAATTCTGGCGCCTCGCTCTATCTGCGTGATCTCGGTCGCGCGGTGGGCGGCGACGGCACTGAAGTGCTGCCGGGTCTTGAGACACAGGTTCAGGCATCCGAGGGCTACGCGAATGCCCCGATTGCCCTTGGCTCCGCTACGCTGCTCGAGAACATTCACAAGGTGCAGCGCCGCAATCGCATCGTCGAGTCTTCGTCGCTTGCTGCTGGCCCCGCCCCGGTAAACCTTGACGTGGAGATGGAGACGGGCACGGGCAAGACTTACGTTTACACCAAGACCATGCTCGAGCTCAACCGTCTCTATGGCTGGACCAAGTTCATCATCGTGGTGCCGTCCGTCGCCATCCGCGAGGGCGTCTACAAATCGCTCAAGAATACCGAGCAGCACTTTTTTGAGCAGTACGGCAAGGCCATCCGCTACTTTGTCTACAACAGCAGCCGTCTGGGCGATATCGACCGCTTCTCGGCGAGTTCCGATATCAACGTCATGGTCATCAACATGCAGGCGTTCAACACGTCCATGAAGGAGGGCGGACGCTCCAAGGAGGCCCGCATCATGTACTCCGAGCGCGACGAGTTCGCGAGCCGTCGCCCCATCGATGTGATCGCCGCCAACAACCCCATCGTCATCCTGGACGAGCCGCAGAAGATGGGCGGCAGGGCCACCCAGGCGGGCATCGCCCGCTTCCGCCCCATCGCGTGCCTCAACTATTCGGCGACGCATCGCGACCGCCACGACGCCGTCTATGTGCTGGACGCACTCGACGCATTCAACCAGCGCCTGGTCAAGCGCATCGAGGTCAAGGGTTTCGAGCTCAAGAACATGCGCGGTACCGACGGTTACCTATACCTTCAGGATATCAAGATCTCCAAGAACAAGCCGCCTCAGGCCGTTATCGAGTTCAAGAGACTCAACGCCTCTGGCTCTATCTCCAAGCGTGCACAGGGTTTCTACGAGCAGGACGACATCTATCCCGCGTCCGGCGAGCTCGAGGCGTACCGCGACGGGTTCACCGTGTCCGAGATCGTCCCGGACAGCGATGCCCAGCTGGGCTACGTCAAGTTCCTCAACGGCATCGAGCTTTGCCGCGGCGACGTCTACGGCGACTCCTCCGATCGCGATATGCGCCGCGTTCAGATCCGCGAGACTATCAAGAGCCATCTGGAAAAGGAAGAGGCACTGTTTGCGCGCGGCATCAAGTGCCTGTCGCTCTTCTTTATCGATGAGGTCGCCAAGTACCGCGTCTATGATGACGACGGCGAGGAAGACCTGGGCGAGTACGGCCGAATCTTTGAGGAGGAGTACGTACGCGCCATTGATGAGTACGGTCGCGGGCAACAGAACCTCGACGCCTCGCTCGATGCGGGTCTCGGGGAGGTGCGCCGCCGCTACCTGGAATGGCTGGGCGGCATCGACGTCCATGCAACGCACAAGGGATACTTCTCCATCGACAAGAAAGGGCATTCGGTTAACTCCAAGCTCAAGCGCAACAGCGATGAGTCCGATGATGAGAGCGCCTACGATCTCATCCTCAAGGACAAGGAGCGCCTGCTGTCGTTCGACGAGCCCACGCGCTTCATCTTTAGCCACTCCGCCCTGCGCGAGGGCTGGGACAACCCCAATGTGTTCCAGATCTGCACGCTCAAGCATTCCGACTCCGAGACCGGTAAGCGCCAGGAGGTGGGCCGCGGCCTGCGCCTGTGCGTGAACCGGGAGGGCGAGCGACAGGACCTGGAGGCGCTGGGCGAGCAGGAGGTGCAGCGCGTCAACACGCTTACCGTCATCGCCAGCGAGAGCTACAGCGACTTCACGAAGTCCCTGCAGAAGGACATCAACGATGCCCTTCGCGAGCGTCCCAAGGCGGTCACGGAGGAGTTCCTCAAGGGCTTTGCCGTTCAGGCGGACGAGGAGAAGACCTATGCGCTCACGCAGGAAGACGCGCACGATGTCTACTTCGCGCTCGTACAGCACGGCCTCATCGACCGCGAGGGCGTGCCCACGCAAAAGTTCAAGGAATCGGGGCTCACATCCGTTACCGATGACGACTTGCCCGAGCATCTCTATGCCTATCGCAAGGATATCGAAGCGCTGGTGAAGAGCGTCTACGACGAGCATGCGCTCGACGACTACATCCGTAACGGCAACGACCCCAAGGTTCGCGAAAACCCGCTCAACGCCAACTTCGCGCGTGCCGAGTTCCAAGAACTTTGGAACAAGATCAACTCCAAGCACTCCTACACCGTTGATTTTGACGACGATGAGCTGCGGGCTAAGGCAATCGACCGAATTAACCGCGAACTGTTTGTGGCCAAGGCATCTTATGTTATGACGACCGCCGCGCAACGCTCGACTCAGACGCGGGAGAACCTTGAGCGCGGCGAGTCATTCGGCGATGCCACGAGGCGCGACTACGAGGTGGGCGAGGACGCCTCGGGCGTGACGTACGACCTGCTGGGCGAAGTCGCTACCGAGGCACGCATTACGCGCAGGAGCGCGGCGGCGATCCTGAAGGGCATCGCCCCCGTCAAGTTCCGCATGTTCCGCGATAACCCCGAGGAGTTTATCGCCAAGGTCTCCCGTTGCATCCTGGCCGAGAAGGCGACGATGGTGGTGGACCACATCACGTACCATAAACTCGACGAGCGGTACGATTCCACCATCTTCGCCGAGCGCATGCCCGAGAACGTTGGCCGGGCGCTGGAGACGAGCCGCTGCATCCAGGACTACGTGTTTTGGGATTCCGAGGGCGAGCGCGATTTCGCACGAGACCTCGATTCTGCTGAGGGTAAGGTTGCGGTTTACGCCAAGCTGCCGAGGTCCTTTAAGATCCCGACGCCGGTGGGCAACTATGCGCCTGACTGGGCCATCGCCTTCGAGAAGGGGAGCGTGCGCCACGTGTTCTTCGTCGCGGAGACCAAGGGTAGCATGGACAGTCTCACGCTGCGCGACATCGAGCGCGGCAAGATCGCCTGCGCGCGCAAGCTTTTCAATGAGTTCTCGGACGAGGACGTGCGTTATGACGTGGTGCACAGCTACGAGGATTTGCTGACCGTGATCCAGGGGACGGAGTAATCCCTGATTCCTGTTGCCTTCCGATTGGGACGTTGAGATGCCGACAGTTATCGATATCGATCAATTTCCGTCGATGGGGGAACGACGTTACGCGGTGGCGTGGTTGGATTCTCCGATGCCGCATTATGGGAAGCTTGTCTTGGTGGGCAATTACGTTCTCGAGACCGAGCTCTTCCATTTTCGATTTTCTGACCCGGATGACATCTTGAAGCGTCCCTTTATCGGTCTCGGTTGGGATAAGGTTGATATTCCGCCTGATGAACTTTTTGCCGAGGACGTTATCCCTGTTCCCATCAAACGGCCGAGCGGGCGACGTGACATTTCGAGCCTTTCCGGCATGTTCGAGCCACAGGTCGAAAGCATTCTCGGTAGAGAGCGATATGAGGAAGACGATGGAGAGCGGCATGAAACGTATTCTCAGATTATCCGCTCGATGACTCCGGCCCGGGCAAAAATCTGGCAGGCAGAATCTGAGATGCGGCTAAATACGCGTTTCGGTTGCCGTCTCAGCAAGGAGGATTTCGAGGCCATTTTCGAGATTCGAGGGTTGGAGCCAAACGAATGGACCGGCAAGTTCGTTGAAGATCTGCTTCCGATCAAATCAAAATGGCGTCGCTGGTGAATCCCGTCTTCCAATTATTGGGAGACTTGCATTGCGGTTTGGGGCGTTGCTATGAAGTCCGAATCGAACCGCACGTACATGAATTGAAGCGTATGGTTCGATTCCAGTGCACAGCTATTTTCGATTACCCGCCGTTAGCTTAAAAGCTTTCAGGTACAAGATGCCGCCGATAACGTACATGCAGGCATCAAGCGGATCTGGGGTACTAAACTCGAGCACCATGGGCGCAAGTACTTCCCAGCAGATTGAGCATCCCACCGATAATGCCAAGCTACTTGCAAAGTTGCATATCAGCGTTTTCCCGCTCACCGTTTCGCAGAGGACGTTTACGTAGGCGGGAAAAATGATTCCTCCGCACAGATCTCCGAGCTGATAATGGGCGAAGTCGTAGGGGAGGAAAAAGTCGAAGCTCGCAATGTATCTGTTAACGAGATACACGATGCCGGCAAGCAGCGGCAGAAGATTTGCGCTGGAAATAAGTGCAGATCTGAATCGTTTAGCCACAGACCGCAAACATAGTCAGGCCAAGGCAAATGCCCAAAGCAATGATGATGATCTGGCTGCAGCCGTTACCCGAAGGGACCATGACACTCTCTTTCTCGATACATTAGTAAATTAAAGTATGCCACAGGAGGCAGCGTATTTGTTGAGCAACAACCTGTGGCCGCCGGCACGCTTTCGGTTTGTATCGCCTAAAACGTCAGTCGAATGACCGGGTGCTCGCCGTGATAACTCTTGACAATAGCGCTGGCGTTATCGACAGCCACGAGATTCCTGAGTCTATTGGGGAATCCGCCCGCAATGAGGGCAAATACGACGGCGATGGCAAGGGCACAGTACGTGACCAAGCGTGCCTTCTTGCGAAATTCCCCAAGCTGATCGACCTTATCTCAGTAAAACATTCTGGTGATGATTAGTTGCTTGTGGAGTGTCGCACATGCGGAGGTAGAGGGTGGGGCGTCTCGGCGACGTTGCGTATGGGTGCACCTGCAACGGTATGTGATTCCGCCCAGTTAACCCTCCAGCCCACAATAACCAAGCACTGCTTGGTCGTTTGATATGGCCCCACAAAAGAGAATGGGATCAACAAGGTCAGCGAAACGGAATCGTTGGCATCAGGTCTACGGAAAGGAAAAAGACCATGATTTACCCTCTTTGCGACATTGCCGGCAGGGACAGGGCAACAGATAGGCCGATCGTCAGTACTTGTGTCATGGATATGCAGATGCAGCTACTACGCTACTTTCGCGATTATGGCTTGGATAACGATCCGGATTGGCGCGAGTCCCTCGATGCCATCCTCGAGTCTCAACGAGAAGACGGTTGTTTTCCTCTGAGCAGCTATTGCCATATGCCCAGTGATGCACGTGTCGATTTTCTCTATCGACCTACGTACGCTTGCTGCCAGATCATGATGCGAGCCCTATTGGGTGGAAAGCTATCGGACGAGCAGGAGCAACGCGTCAAAACTGCCCTGTCTCGCGGCCTTGCTTTTTCCTGCGGGCGTGGTCTTAATGGTCACGGTATCGAAGATCTTGAGCGCCAGTGCGAGGATGTTGCCGATTTTGGCCATGCGGGGATTACGGAAATAGCCGAGCGTTATCCCATGCTGTGCCCCGAGTTTTTCTCTCTCATTAACAAAATTGGAGACGAATACGTTGAGCGAATCGCCAACGGGGATGTGATTTACTACTTTGGATCAAATCTTGCACAGAAGATTTTGACGGCGGCAGAGTCCCTGGGCCGGACTAATCTGTCGCTCGACAAAATCCAGCGCTATCTTGAGGTGGACTCGAAGAGAAAAAATCGATAGGTTAAAGATTAGAAAGGCGGGCGCCGCCAATGCTGCTTGGACAGTTCATAAAAAGAAACATGCCAGATGCGGCCGAGCTCAACGATATGATTTCCCGTCCAGGCGAGGGATATGCTATTAGCCAGATGGCGGTAGCGCCCGTCGATACGGGGAGCTTGCGTATGCGCATCAAAGCATATGCAAATGGACCCGATGGTCCATATTTGGAGGGACGCCTTGCTCTCTACCATCAGGTGCACGAGCTTTTTGCGCTGCTTGCGGCCGAGCCGCCCAACAAAGGCATGAAGGGCTACGAGCTCAAGGATTCCTTTATTGGCGGTGAAGAGGCAGACCTGATTATGCTCACCGTTTCCCACGAAGAGCGCTCGCAGGAAGACATCGCCTATAACGTTTTGCTGTGTAGCAAGAACGCGGTGGGGGAGCGCCGTGCCAGGATTCGCGATGGCGTGCGTATCGGCGGCATGTGCGTAGCCGAGGAGTTTGGGTATCGCGGCGAATTCAGGTCCTCGGTGCACCCGCTGGCGCTGCCGCTCAATTTGAGCGAGGTCTATGTGCTTATGGACGCGCTGGCTGCCTATGAGCGCGGATGCAGCCGGTTTGATCCCCATGGTAGGACGGCTCGGCGTATTGCAGGCATGATCAAGCGCGAGCTGAGCGGTTACGCTAAGGAGAAACTTGGTTCGCGTTTGGAGGGGATGGGCTTTGCTCAACTGGAGGAGGTCGACCCCATGTTTGTTCCTGATATTCCAGGGGATAAAGTGCCTGAGGGCAGATCTTCGCAGGTTGCCAATTGGCTCTTATATGAAAAGGCTGGTCGCTGGGCGCGTGTGTGTCTCGCGGGTGGCGGGAGCGTGCAAGGGATTATCTTGCCGCGAGCTGAGCTTGGCCGCTTCTTTGCGAGTCGTCCACAAGCGGCGAGGGATGGTGCGGCCCAAGCGGATTCACGACCCAAGTGTGTCGTCTGGCGAAGCGATGATGACTACGACGTTATTGATTGGGCAGATGTCGTGGATGTAAGGCGAGAATAGATAAATGTCTCGATCTGTAACACGAAGGGGCGGAAAACCGTTCTAACTGTTACAGAATGAGACGTAAGCTAGGGTCTCTGCGAAACATCTCGATCTGTAACAACTAGGGAAGGAAAACCGTTCTTGCTGTTACAGATTTAGATAAACGGGAGACCGCCAGGGAAACATCTCGATCTGTAACAGATAGGGGAGAAAATGTTCTCTAAATGTTACAGATCGAGACAAAGGCCGGACTGGTCCCAGTCATCCTGGTTGAGCGAGGATATTCGGTCGCACGAGGATCGGTATCGAAAGTCGATACCGCAAGGGTACTCCACCACACCAAAGTGTTCCCTCGGGAAATGTCGCCAGCGCAGCCAAATCCGCCGTCCTTCATATCTAAATTCAGCAAAACCGCAGGTCAAAGGTATATAGATACGCCCGGTACCGTGTATTTAGAGGTTTTCGTTGACAGCCCCCAAGGTTGCATCGTATTATCTTTTTCGTTCGCGGGGGCGGAGGCCCAAAAGACCAAAGAACCTGCGGATACTTGAACGATTGGGAGTTTGCCCGAGTGGTTAATGGGGACGGGCTGTAAACCCGTTGGCTCTGCCTACATAGGTTCGAATCCTATAGCTCCCACCCGTCAAGTGCCTGTATAGCTCAGTCGGTAGAGCACTTCGTTGGTAACGAAGAGGTCACCAGTTCAAGTCTGGTTGCAGGCTCCATCCGGCGGTGTAGCTCAGTTGGTTAGAGCACACGGTTCATACCCGTGGCGTCACTGGTTCGAATCCAGTCACCGCTACCATAGGTAACACGGTGGCTTCTCAATAGTATGTTGAGAGGCCACTATGGTATAAAGGCAAAGTCCCGTCCGGGGACGACCTGTTTAGAGGAGGGCTTTATGGCCAAAGAGAAGTTTGAGCGCACTAAGCCGCATGTTAACATCGGCACCATTGGTCACGTCGACCACGGCAAGACCACGCTGACCGCTGCCATCACCAAGGTTCTCTCCGAGACCGAGGGCTGCAAGGCTGACTTCACTGCGTTCGAGAACATCGACAAGGCTCCCGAGGAGCGCGAGCGCGGCATTACGATCTCCGTCTCCCACGTCGAGTACGAGACTGCTGCCCGTCACTACGCTCACGTTGACTGCCCGGGCCACGCTGACTACGTCAAGAACATGATCTCCGGTGCTGCTCAGATGGACGGCGCTATCCTGGTCATCGCCGCTACCGACGGCCCCATGGCTCAGACCCGCGAGCACATCCTGCTCGCCCGTCAGGTCGGCGTTCCCTACATCGTCGTCTTCCTGAACAAGTGCGACATGGTTGACGATGACGAGCTCATCGACCTCGTCGAGATGGAGACCCGTGAGCTCCTTTCCGAGTACGAATTCCCCGGCGACGACATCCCCGTCATCCGTGGTTCCGCTCTGGGCGCTCTCGAGGGCGACGCCAAGTGGATGGACGCCATTCGCGAGCTCATGTCTGCCGTCGACGAGTACATCCCGACGCCTGCTCGTGACAACGACCTCCCGTTCCTGATGGCCGTTGAGGACGTTATGACCATCTCCGGCCGTGGTACCGTTGCTACCGGCCGTGTCGAGCGCGGTGAGCTCAAGCTCAACGAGCCTGTCGAGATCGTCGGCATCAAGGATACCCAGAACACCGTCGTTACCGGTATCGAGATGTTCCGTAAGTCCATGGACTTCTGCGAGGCTGGCGACAACGTCGGTCTGCTGCTCCGCGGCATCAAGCGCGAGGACATCGAGCGCGGCCAGGTTCTCTGCAAGCCCGGTTCGGTTACCCCGCACACCAAGTTCACCGGTGAGATCTACGTTCTGACCAAGGAGGAGGGCGGCCGTCACACCCCGTTCTTCGATGGTTATCGTCCTCAGTTCTACTTCCGTACCACCGACGTTACCGGTACGGTCAAGCTCCCCGAGGGCACCGAGATGGCTATGCCTGGTGACCACATCACCATCGAGGGCGACCTCATTCACCCGATCGCTATGGAGGAGGGCCTGCGCTTCGCTATCCGCGAGGGTGGCCACACCGTCGGTTCGGGCATCGTCTCCACGATCATTGAGTAAATTAGCTCTCTGATACAGCTGACTTAGAGAACCCGGCACTTATATGGGTGCCGGGTTCTTTTCTACGTGGGTCTTTTTGCCTGATGATTACGCTTAGCTCGCTCTTAAGTTGAGCGTGAGGAATCGATTAGATCTCGTTGGCTCCATTGATGTGTTCCAAATATGAATGGATCTACCGAGAACCAATTGATTCGAGGTTTTCGTTGACAGCACTTACGTAGAGCTGATAAAGTACCAACTCGTGCCCGTACGGGGCGGATATGAAAGGTTCAGGATACATGCGTACTCTAGTTACTCTTGCGTGCACTGAGTGCAAGCGCCGCAACTATACGACCACTAAGAACAAGGCGAACATGCCTGATCGTATGGAGATCAAGAAGTATTGCCCCTGGTGCCGTCACCACACGCTGCACAAAGAGACTCGCTAGTCTCTAGTCACATACGCCAGTAGTTCAATTGGTAGAGCATCGGTCTCCAAAACCGAGTGTTGAGGGTTCGAGTCCTTCCTGGCGTGCCAGTCATTATTCCGTAAGCTCCCATTTGGGGGCTTACGGTTTACTCATGTATAAGCGCATTGCGCGGAGGTAACCCAAATGGCCAACAAGAAGAACAAGAAGAAGGCACAGCAGCAGGCGCCTGCCAACAAAGCTGCCGCCAACTCCAAGGTTGAGGCCAAGAAGGCCGTTGCCAAGAAGAGCGAGAAGGCTGCGAAGTCCAAGAAGAACGAGAAGCCCGGTTTCTTCGCCCGCACCAAGAAGTATTTTGCTTCGGTGAAGTCCGAGATGAAGCGTGTCACGTGGCCCGATAAGAAGGAGCTCGTGAACTACTCGGTCGTCGTTTGCGCTTCTCTGATCGTCGTCGGCGTCGTCATCGCTCTGCTCGATGCTGGCTTTGGCGAGGCTCTTGCTCTGTTCTCTGGATTGAGGGGCTAAACCATGTCTAAGCGTTGGTACGTCGTCCACACTTACTCTGGATACGAGAACCGCGTTAAGTCCGATCTCGAGCATCGCATCGAGACCATGGGCATGCAGGATCGTATCTTTGATATTGAGATTCCTATGGAGCGCGTCACCGAGATCAAAGAGGGTGGCAAGCGCGAGACCAAGGATTCTAAGATTTTCCCGGGTTATGTCCTGGTTCGCATGGAGATGGATGACGATGCATGGACGTGTGTTCGCAACACGCCCGGCGTCACCGGTTTCCTGGGCGGCAACGGCAAGCCCGCTCCGCTTTCCCGCGACGAGTACAATAAGATGACTCGTCGTCCCGGTAAGGGCGATTCGCCCAAGCGTACGTCGGTTGATATTGAGGTTGGTACGTCCGTCCGCGTCACCGATGGCCCGCTTACCGACTTTGATGGCAAGGTCTCCGAGGTTAACGCCGAGGCAGGCAAGCTCAAGGTCACGCTGATGATCTTTGGCCGCGAGACGCCGGTCGAGCTTGACTTTAACCAGGTCGCTGTCATCGCTTAAGTTTTCGTCCGTTCGCGCGAGCGTGCTTCTTCTGTGACTGCTCATCTCAGGAGTGCTTCTAACACGTGCGTGCTTACGATATAGCAAGTACTTCACACTCGTGATTCGAAAGGAATGACCATGGCTGAGAAGAAGGTTGCCAACGTCATTAAGCTCCAGATTCCTGCTGGTGCCGCTAACCCCGCTCCTCCCGTCGGCCCCGCCCTGGGCGCTGCTGGCGTGAACATCATGCAGTTCTGCCAGGCCTTTAACGCCGAGACGCAGGACAAGAAGGGCGACATTATCCCCGTTGAGATCTCTGTCTACGAGGATAAGTCCTTCTCCTTCATCACCAAGACTCCGCCGGCGGCTCACCTCATCAAGAAGGAGCTGAACCTCAAGTCTGGTTCCGCTAAGCCCCAGGCCGACAAGGTTGGCCAGCTCTCTCAGGAGCAGCTCACTAAGATCGCCGAGATCAAGATGCCGGACCTCAATGCCAACGACATTGACGCCGCCAAGAAGATCATCGCCGGTACCGCCCGCTCCATGGGCGTCACCATCGCTGAGTAGCGTTTTTCTAGGTAACGACGGGTGCTCCGACCGGGGCGCCCGTTAAATGTGTGCAATAGGGCACACGATACGATGTGGGAGGGCTCACGCCCGTTTAACCACAGGAGGTAATGCACATGGCTAAGCATGGTAAGAGCTATAACGCCGCTGCCGAGAAGGTCGACCGCGCCACGCTCTACACCCCCCTTCAGGCTGCCAAGCTCATCAAGGAGCTCGACACCGCCAAGTTCGACGAGACCGTCGAGGCCCACTTCCGTCTGGGCATCGATACTCGTAAGGCTGACCAGAACATCCGTGGTTCCATCTCCCTGCCCCACGGCACCGGCAAGACCGTTCGTGTTGCCGTCTTCGCCGAGGGCGAGAAGGCCCGTGAGGCCGAGGCTGCCGGCGCCGACATCATCGGTTCCGACGAGCTCGTCGCCCAGATCCAGAAGGGCGAGATCAACTTCGACGCCGCTATCGCTACGCCGAACATGATGGCCAAGGTTGGCCGCATCGGTAAGATCCTTGGTCCCCGTGGCCTCATGCCGAACCCCAAGCTCGGCACCGTGACCATGGACGTCGCCAAGATGGTCTCCGAGCTCAAGGCCGGCCGCGTTGAGTATCGCGCCGACCGTTATGGCATCTGCCACGTGCCCCTGGGCAAGAAGTCCTTCTCTGAGCAGCAGCTCGTTGAGAACTACGCTGCCCTGTACACCGAGATCCTGCGCGTCAAGCCCTCTTCTGCTAAGGGCAAGTACGTCAAGTCCATCTCTGTGTCTTCCACCATGGGCCCTGGCGTCAAGGTCGATCCCGCTGTCCAGCGTGACTTCCTGGCTGAGTAACTTCTAGTTACTGCCTGAGCAAAGCAAGCATTGCTAAAGGAACCCGGTTCTGTCTCGTGCAGGACCGGGCTCCTTGCTATTACGGGCCAAAACCAACACGAAGGAGATAGGCGCCTTTGTGGTGGTTTTGGTTCAAAATTCCCGTTGCGCGTCGTTTTGCCTGTGTTACACTTTAGCCTAGTGTAGTGAATACCCGAGGCTGAAAGGAGCCAGACATGTTCTATAACAAACAGCAGCTCCTAGGCCTAGCGCTACTAGATTGGATAGCGCGCTAGGGTTGTAATTTCGCTATAACGATTAGTTGTACCCGGGTGCGCTATCTTCCGCCGCTTTTGGGCGTGATGGGCGACACGGGTATTATTCTATCTTGAGGCACTCCATCTCTCCTGAAAGCCATCTGTATCTTTAGCCTGTCAGGAGGAAATCATGAGCCGCAAAATCGCAATCTTTGACACAACGCTTCGTGACGGGGAGCAGTCTCCCGGCGCCAGCATGAATACCGAGGAAAAGCTCGTTATTGCACGCCAGCTGGTACGTATGAATGTCGACGTGATCGAGGCGGGATTTCCTATTTCGAGCCCCGGTGATTATCGTTCCGTACAGGAGATTGGCAAGATCGCGGGTGACCGGTGCACGGTATGCGGTCTCACCCGTGCGGTCGACAGGGATATCGAAGTGGCCGCAGAAGCCCTCAAGACGGCTCAGAGGCCCCGTATCCACACCGGTCTGGGTGTGAGTCCCAGCCATTTGCGCGACAAGCTCCATATGACCGAAGACGAGGCTATCGAGCGTGCCGTTCACGCTGTAAAGCACGCTCGTAAGTTTGTCGACGATGTCGAGTTTTATGCCGAGGATGCGGGCCGCTCCGATCAGGAGTTCCTGGTCCGCATTATCGAGGCAGCGATCAAGGCCGGCGCTACGGTCGTGAATATTCCGGACACCACGGGCTATAACATGCCTTGGGAGTTTGGCGCCCGTATTCGCGATCTGCGCGAGCGCGTGGCCGGCATCGAGGACGTTACGATTTCGGTCCACACGCATAACGATCTGGGCATGGCCACAGCCCTTGCACTCGAGGCGGTCCGCAATGGCGCGACGCAGATCGAGTGCACCATCAACGGCTTGGGCGAGCGCGCGGGCAACACGGCGCTCGAGGAGGTCGTCATGGCCATGAGGATGCACGAGCAGGATCTGGATGCACATACCGATATCGTAACGACCGAGCTCACGCGCGCATCTAAGCTCGTCAGTTCAATTACTGGTATCAACGTGCAGCCCAACAAGTCCATTGTGGGCGCTAATGCGTTTGCCCACAGCTCGGGCATTCACCAGGATGGCGTGCTCAAGGCGCGTGACACCTACGAGATTATCGATCCCAAGGACGTGGGTGCAGCGGGATCCGAGATTATCCTTTCGGCACGTTCGGGCCATGCGGCGCTGCGCCATCGTCTCGCTGAGCTGGGTTATACGTTTGGCGATGAGGAATTCGAGTCGATCTATCAGCGCTTCTTGGAGATTGCAGATCAAAAGAAGGAAGTCTTTGACGAGGACCTGGAGTCGATGATTCAGGAGCGCCAGCGCGAGGTCAAGGCGATCTACACCCTCGACGCGCTCCAGGTTTCCTGCGGCGATCCGCTCATTCCTACGGCCACGGCGACCATCACGGACGAGGACGGCGCGACACGGGTGGTTTGCTCGACGGGTACTGGTCCGGTTGATGCGGCCTACAAGGCGGTTGACAAGGCCATCTCTGCCCATGGCGAGCTGACGGAGTTCAACGTTAAGGCCATTACGCGTGGTATCGACGCCATCGGTGAGGTGACGGTGCGCATCACCGCCGAGGACGGCAAGATCTACACCGGCCGCGGCGCGGATACCGACATTATCGTGAGCTCGGCCAAGGCTTACATCAACGCTATTAACCGCATGATTCAGACCAACCGTTCCAAGGCGGGAAAGTAACGATATTCGGCAGGGCAAAGCCCGCTTGAGAGGGGAATCACATGGCACGTCCCATGACCGTAGCAGAGAAAATTTTGGCGGCACACGCAGGCCTGGACGAGGTAAAGCCGGGCCAGCTGGTCGAATGCGACCTAGACATTGTGCTCGCCAACGATATTACCGCACCTATCGCGATCGATGTCTTTCGCGAGCTGGGTGCCACCGAGGTGTTCGATTGCGACCGCGTTTGCCTGGTGCCCGATCACTATGCGCCCAACAAGGACATCAAGAGCGCCGAGCAGACCAAAAAGATGCGAGATTTTGCGCACGAGCAGCATGTGACGCACTATTACGAGCAAGGTTGCGCGGGCATTGAGCACGCCCTGCTGCCCGAGCGCGGCGTGGTGGTCCCGGGCGATCTGATTATCGGTGCCGACTCGCATACCTGCACGTATGGCGCCTTGGGTGCGTTTTCGACCGGCGTGGGCTCAACAGACGCCGGCGTGGGCATTGCCACGGGGCGCGCATGGTTTAAGGTGCCGCCGACGATTCGCTTTGAGATTAATGGCGAGCTTGAGGACGGCGCCACTGCCAAGGACATCATCCTGCACATTATCGGCATGATCGGCGTGGACGGTGCCCTGTACCAGGCCATGGAGTTTGCCGGCAGCACCATCGAGGGCCTGTCGATGGAAGGTCGCATGACAATTTCGAACATGGCGATCGAAGCGGGCGGCAAGGCGGGCATTATCGAGGTCGATGATGTTGCCCGCGCCTGGCTCAAGGGGCGCTGCGAACGTGATTACGTTGAGTATCACGCCGATCCAGACGCCGAGTATGCCCAGGTTATTGCCATTGACGCGGCCGACATTAAGCCGTGTGTATCGTGGCCGCATCTGCCCAGCAACACCCATCCGGTGAGCGAGAGCCGTCACATCATGATCGACCAGGCGGTAATCGGCTCGTGCACCAACGGACGTATCGAGGATATGCGTGCTGCGGCCGAAGTCATGCGCGGCCATAAGGTTGCCGACGGGGTGCGTTGCATCGTGATTCCGGCGACCCAGGCGGTCTTCCGCCAGTGCATGAAGGAGGGATTGACCGACATTTTCCTAGATGCCAACTGTGTGTTCTCCACGCCCACGTGCGGTCCGTGCCTGGGCGGCTACATGGGCATCTTGGCGGCAGGGGAGCGTTGCGTTTCTACGACCAACCGCAACTTTATCGGCCGTATGGGCGACCCCACGTCCGAGGTCTATCTGGCCTCGCCGGCCGTGGCGGCTGCTTCTGCTGTGGCGGGGCACATATGCTTGCCGTCTGACCTGTAGGGGCTACGGGGTCCTTCGACCTTTGCTCGCTACTGCGGACAGTCCTGGCACTATTTTGTTCGCCGAAGGCGAACGCTAACTTTCCATTAGCTTTTTTGTAGCCGAAACGCGAACGAGGGATTTGATATTTGCTTGCGTCGAGTTCCGCACGAGCCGGAGAGCACTTAATGTGCTCTCCGTGCGAGCAGGACTGTCCGAGTAAGTAAGTAAATATCAAATCCCCCGCATTCCATTTTTGAACGGAGAATGATATGAACTTTGAAGGTTCGGTTTTTCGATATGGTCGTGACGTTGATACTGATGTCATCATTCCTGCTCGGTATCTGAACTCGTCCGACCATGCGCACTTGGCGGCGCATGCTATGGAGGATATTGATCCCGCGTTTGCCTCTGCCGTGAGCCCCGGTGACATCATTGTGGCTGAGGAGAACTTTGGTTGCGGTTCTTCGCGTGAGCATGCCCCGGTTGCCATTAAGGCTGCAGGGGTGTCGTGTGTTATTGCTAAGAGCTTCGCACGCATCTTCTATCGCAATGCCATTAACGTGGGCCTGCCCATTATGGAGTGCCCCGAAGCTGTCGATGCGATTTGTGCCGGCGATACCGTGAAGGTCGATACCGATGCGGGTGTCATCACCAACGAGCGTACTGGCGAGACTTTTACAGCTGAGCCGTTCCCGCCATTTATTGCCGAGATTATCGAGGCCGGCGGTTTGGTTGCGCGCACGCGTGCCAAGATTGTCGCGGCAAAGGGTCAGGAGGCGTAAGCGATTATGACGGTCAAGCTGGATAATCCGTTTGCAAACGGGCCGAGTAGCGAAAGCTGGAGCTGCAACGTGAAGAAGACCTATAAGATCTGCTGTCTTCCTGGTGACGGCATTGGGCCCGAGGTTATTGCCGAGGGTAAGAAGGTGCTGGCTGCCGTGGGCAAGCGCGCCGGCGTAGAGTTTGCCTTTGAGGATCACCTGATTGGTGGTGCGGCGATCGATGCGTGCGGCAATCCGCTGCCCGATGAAACTCTTGCGGCGGCAAAGGCGTCGGACGCCGTGCTGTTGGCATCCGTCGGTGGCCCAAAGTGGGATTCGACCGATCCGGCGGCCCCGCGCCCCGAGCATGGCTTGCTGCGTATCCGCAAAGAACTCGGCCTCTATACCAACCTTCGCCCTGTAAAAATCTACGACGCACTTGCCAGCGCATCGACGCTTCGTCCCGAAGTCATCAAGGGCGTTGACATGGTACTCGTCCGCGAACTTACCGGTGGCATTTACTTTGGCAAGCACGAGCGCTTTTATGACGAGGGCGGTGCGGGCACCGACGGTGTAGCTGGCCAGCGCGCGGTTGACGTAATGGAGTACCGCGAGTACGAAGTTGAGCGCATCGCCCGCCAGGCGTTCGAGGCAGCTCGCAAGCGCCGCGGCAAGGTGACAAGCGTGGATAAGCGCAATGTATTGGAGACGAGCCGCATGTGGCGTGAGGTTGTGCATCGCGTGCATGACGAGGAGTATCCAGATGTAGAGCTTGAGGACCTGCTCGTCGACAACGCCGCCATGCAGCTCATTAACCGACCGGCCGACTTTGACGTCGTAGTTACGGAGAACATGTTCGGCGACATTCTCTCCGACGAGGCGGCGCAGATTACCGGATCGCTCGGCATGCTTGCCTCGGCTTCGCTGGGCGATGGTGTGTCGCTGTTTGAGCCGAGCGCCGGCAGCGCGCCCGACATCGCGGGGCTCGGTATCGCTAACCCGCTCGCGCAGATCCTGTCGGCGGCAATGCTGCTCACGTACGCGCTCGACATGGGTGGGCAGGCTGCTTGGATCGAAAATGCCGTGGCACGTGTGCTTGACGAAGGCTGGCGTACCCGCGACATCGCCGATGCCAACACCCCTGCCGATAAGATCCTCGGCACGACCCAGATGGGCGATAAGGTCATCGCCGCGCTGTAGTGTCGAGATGTCCGGAACCACCACAAAGGCACCTGTCCCCTTTGTGGTGGTTACCAGGGGGTTCTGGCGGTTGAGGACTCTATTGCCTCGTGGCGCTTGAGCTCGCGGCGCATGGTTTGCGAATTGAGCCAGGCTGCCTGCCATCCACGGATGGGGTAGCGCGCCTCGTCCAGCTCAAACTGCGTATAGCCGCAGGCATTGATAATCGTTGTCCCGCATGCGTGCTGGCGTTCGCGTTGAAAGTCGCGAACATAGCATTGGTGCACATGCCCGTGCACCATGTAGTCGGGATTCCATGTCTCGAGCGCTGTGTTAAAGCATTCGAATCCCCGATGTGGCAGATCGTCCAGATCGCCCATGCCGGCGGCGGGCGCATGGGTGAGCAAGATGTCGCAGCCGCCGACCATCCTCACTTTGCGGGACAGCTTACGCATGCGCTTGGCCATCTCGCGCTCGGTGTACATGTTAGCGCCATCTCGATAGCGCATGGAGCCGCCAAGCCCCGCAATGCGGACGCCGCGATACACGTACACGGTGTCTTCGACACAGATGCAGCCGCCCGGTGCATGACGCGCGTAGCGGTCATCGTGATTGCCACGCACGTAGATGAGCGGTCTGTTGATGACCGTGACCAAAAACTCAAGATAGTCCGGGTCTAGATCGCCAGCGGACAAAATTAGGTCGACACCCTCAAAGCGTTCCTTGCGAAAGCACTCCCACAGGCATCGCTCTTCGGTATCGGCTATGGCAAGGATTTTCATAGAGCACGGACCTTCGGCTCATCGTCGGGCTGCGGAATGGTGCCCACCACGTTGTCTGCCAGCCAGTCCATCTCGACGATTTGCGTGCTCGGCAGTGGGGGAAAGCCCTCAATCTGCACCACGCCGTCTTGGCTATGGAGCTCGCCGCCAAATGGATTGATGGAGCCCTCGACGATGCCATTGCGGAGGAGCTGAACAAGCTTGCGCGTCTGATAGGGCAGGCCCGGAGCGTAGCGAATGTCGATAACGCCCGAGCTCATGCCATACCAGTAGTTGACGGCGCGGACCTGGCTGTCGTCACTGGTCTCATCCCAGGTGCCATGCAGCAGACTTCGCACGATAAGCTCGTAGTATCGGCCCCAGTTCCACACCGGCATGGCAATGCCGGCAACCTTGCCATCGACCAGGCGGTGGAGTCCGTAGGCCGTGGGGTCTTCGAGCGACTTTGACATGTCGGCGCCGGTCATGACGCTCACGCCTTCGCGGCACATGGCCTCGGCAAGGCCTCCGGCGGGCACATCGCCCCAGGTTAGGATAATTTGCGCACGGGGGTCGAGCAGCGAGGCGCCAATCGCAAAGGCGTTGATCTCGCTGAGTGCGCCCGAGGCGAAGACCGACGCGTGGTAACCGATGCGGTGGTTGTCTGCCATGCTGGCGGCAAGGGCGCCCAGGAGAAACTTGGCTTCGTACATCTTGCCAAAGTACGAACGGACGCTTTGGTGGGGAAGGCCGATGGAGCAGTTAAGGAACCGAACCCGGGGATATTCAACGGCAGCCCTGAGCGTGTATTCCATCAGGCGGTGCGAGGTCGAGAAGATGACGTTTGCTCCATGTTTGACAGCCGTTTCCACGGCGGCGTAGAACACGTCCGGATCGTGACAGTCCTCAAACGCCTCGGTGCGCACGATACCTCCAAAGTGCTCATCGAGATACTGACGCCCTTGGTCGTGCAGGCTGTCCCAGCTCGACGTCGCACAGGTGAATTCATGGATAAAGGCGATGCGCAGGGGGTTGGCCGCCGAATAGACGGTCTTGCCCATAAAGAAGTTGAGCATGCCGGAGGTGGACTGGGCGGGCAACTCCTCCTCATCGACGTTCGGCGCTTCGACAAGATCGACCTTGTCCTCGTCACTTTTCCCGGCAATGACCAGCTCGCGCCAAATCTTGCACAGGCGGTTTACGACGATATCCGTCGGCGTATCCAGCAGGCGGTCCTGGTTGTACACATTGAGGTACACGAGCATGGCGTCGGCGGGCGTAATGTCCAGGTGGTCGCCGCCCGCGCGAAGGTAGGCGCGCTTAAAGAGTAGGAAGGTGTGGCGCAGGTAGTCGACCTTTTTTTGGGGCCATTTTTCGATAAGGTTCTGACCGAGCATCTTGGCGAGCGTTTCGTAGCTTCCTTCGCGCGAGAACTCGATCTCGTATAGGGGGCAGACGCGCCAAAACGCGCAGAACTCGCCGTACAGGCGACTTTCGACGGAATCCCATTTGCCGGGGTAGAGGCGGGTGACCTTGGCCGAAACCGTCGGGGCGTCCAGGAATTTGAGGACGCTGACGCGCTTGTTGCCCTCCTGGACATAGAACCGATGCATGAACTCGGTGACGATGATGGGGTCGCGATAGCCCTCGGTTACCTGAATGTCGTAGAGGTTGGACCACTTGCGGGCGAACTCGGTGCTAAACGGCAGCAGGGGCATAAAGTTGCATGAAAAGGCGGACTGACGGCCCTTGGTAACCGTGCCGACAACCATTTCGAGCGGAATATCCCGCAGGCCGACATTCTCTCGCTGACCTAGGGGGAGCTGGGCAACCAAACTGTCGAGGTCCGTAAGGTATGGATGCTCGCTTTGGCTAATGGCGCGTCGACGTCCTTGCTCGCCGCGCTTGCGTGCTTGACGGTAGGCCTCTTCCATAGTTTGCTCCCTTAGTCGTTTAAACAACTGTATGAACTATGGTACCACGAATGAAAACCTCCCATTTCCCGATGTCAAAGAAATGGGAGGCAGTTCACTGTCCCCTTTGCGGTGCTTTAGGCGATGATGGGAGCGATAGCGCGGATGCAGGCGTCGGCAGCGGTGAGTGTGGTTCTGTCGTCACTGACGATAAAGATGATCTTGCCCTTGATGCCAAAGTCGCCGATTTCGCTAAAGAGCACGTAGGGCTCCTGGTCAAAGCCCGAGATGGGAAGCACGGCGGCCTTGGTGGCGCTGGTCAGCTCGTCTGCCAGCGCGTCAAGGGAAGCCCATTTAGACGTGTCCTTTACGGCAACGGGCACGGCCACACGTCCAAAGGGCATCAGATGCACGAGCGTGTCCTTGGAGATGTTGGAGTTGGGCACAATGATGGTCTGCCCGTAGGCATCCTCGATGGTCGTGTGGCGCCAGGTGATGTCCTGTACCACGCCCGACACGCCGCCGACCTCGATATTGTCGCCGGGCTTGATGATGCCCATAAAGGTCACCTGCATGCCGCCGATAAGGTTCGACAGCGTGTCCTGAAAGCCGAGCGAGATGGCAATGCCGCCGACGCCAAGAGCGGCGACGAGTGCGTTTGCGTTAATGCCAAAGCAGTTGTCGAGGATAAAGCTGCCGCCAATCATCCAGATGACGGCGCGCGCAATGTTGATGAAGATACTCGATGCCGGAAGCGGGTTATCGTCGCGGTTGAGCAGGTGACGCAGCGTCTTGGAAACGACTTTGGCGGCAACGGCGGTGCCTATCGCCAAGATACCAGCCCAGATGATGTTGTGGACCCACCGCTGCTCAAAGAAATGAAGAATCGGCTCAAACAATTCCATGTAGGGAAAACCTCCTCAAGATCGTTCAACCATGATACCCACCAAAAAGCCCGTCCGATCAAAACGGACGGGCTTTTGCGCTCGATATAAGGTTTGTACGGCGGGGCTGCAAGGCCCGGCGGTGTAGCTTAGCGGCGGCGCTTCCAGATAATGCCGACCATGATGACGATGATGCCGCCGATGAGGCATGCACCGACCACGGTCAGCGTACGGTCTCCCGTTGCGGCAAGCTTACCGGCCGTCTTCTTGGTGGTGATCTGCGTGGTCGTCGTGCCGGGGTTGGATGAGGGCTCAGGCGTTGGGGTCGGATGGGGTGCGGGGCTCTCGGCGGAGCCAAAGCTGATGGTGCCCGCGAGCGAGGCCATCTTGTTCTCCCAGTCGTCCTGCCCGATCAGTGCCCTCAGCGCTGCCTCGCACGTACTCCACTCGGCGCACTTCTTAGCTTTTGCAAAGGTGGGAAAGTCGGTCGTGTTGGTAATGATGTAGTTGTTGGTGGCGACGGCGTAGTTCTTGGCGGGGTCGAGCGCGCTGCCATCCTTGGTGAGTGTGGCGCTCACAATGCGCTTGCCTTCGGGCTGCGTCCAATCAATCGTCACGTTAATGCCGCCAAAGGAGAGAACGCTGCCAGAGTCATCGCGCCACTTGTACTTGTCTTGCGCCTCCTGCTCGGTATGGCCGGCTGCCACGTAGGCTTGCTGAAGCTCGTAGCTGTGATTGCAATCGTCGCTGATCTGCAGTGAGTGCTCAAGCGCTGCGAGGAAGTTTGCACCGGTCATGGTCCAGGTCTCCACGGTGTTGCCATAAGGCGAGATGGCGATGACGTCGCCGGCGGTCACATCGCCCGCCGCGATGCCGCCGCGGATGCCGCCCGCGTTTTCGATGGCGAGGTCTGCCCCCGTCAGGGCAAGATAAGAGCCGCAGATCACATGCCCGATGGTCTGGGCCTTGGTGGTGTCGCTCGCTTTGCTGGGACGCAAATCGGTGGTGCGCACCATCTCCCAGCCATGCGTACCCGCGGCGTCTTCGCCGTAGAAATAGTCAGTGGCGGATGTGCCGATCACTTTGTTCGACTCGATTTTAAAGGCGTCGTCGAGTGGCTTGATTTTGTTATTGCGAACCTCATCGAGTTGACTCTGGTAGAAGGCACCCTTGTCGGGGTCTGCCAAAAGGTCGTTGACGTTCTTGGCGGTGTAGAGCTTCTCGTCGCTGTCGTCTGCGGGGATCGTGACCGTGTCATCGTCGGTCGTCACGGTGCCATTCGTGTCGTACTTGTACGGAATGGAAAGCAGGCCGACCTCGGCAAAGGCGCTGCCCGCCTCGACGACGCGGACCGGCTTGCCGTCGGCCCCCGTCACGTTTTCGTCTAAGTTGATGTGCTCGTGGCCCGCGACCAGTGCATCGACCCCAACGAGCTTTGCAGCAAAGGCCTTGGCGTTGAGCGTGTGCGCGATGCAGACGATAACGTTGCAGCCCTCATCCTCGCGCAGTCGCTTAGCCTCGGCATTGATGGCGGCTGCCGCATCCGAGAACGACGTGTCCTGGACAAGGCCTTCGCGCAGTGAGAATCCCAGCGACTCATCCATGGCACCCACGACGCCGACCTTGATTTTGTAGTCGAATGTGGAGTGGTCTTCGCTGTCCTCCCAGGTACGGTCGAGCGTCTTGGTGATGCTCGAGCTCCATACGCCGCTCGTAGACTTCGCGTTTGCGCAGAGCATGGCGAAGGGCGTGCCGGTGGTGCTGTAGCCGGTCATGGTGCGGAGCTTGTCCGCGCCGTAGCTCCAGTCGTGGTTGCCCGGCGTGGTCGCGTCGTAGCCGTTCGCATAAAAGGTGTCCATGAGCTCGGCGATGCTTTTGCCCTCGCTCATAGTGGCGAAGGATTGCCCGTGGAAGGTATCGCCCGCATCGAGCAAAAGATCGGGGGCACTGCCTTGAGCGCTATAGAGAACTGCCAGTCCGTCAAAGCCGACAGTGCCGGTACCCTTGCTTGCGTTGTAGCTGTACTTGTAGCTGCCGTGGATATCATTGGTGTGCATGACGGCCACGGAGCCGTCAATAGCGGCGGGCAGGTTCCCCGCGAAAGCGAGGCTTGGGATGCCTATGAGCGCGCCGGCAAACAACGCGGCAGCTAACGCAAGGCGGGGGAGTCTTTTCATGGCGGTCTCCTTACTCTTTAACAAAAACCGCCGCAAAGTGTCTGTCCCTTTGCGGCGGTTTTGACGTCTGCGCAGATAAAATCTGCCAAAATAAACCTGTCCCTTTTTGGTGGGTTTAGCTCAGCAGCATGCGGTCGTTGGCGAGCTCGCCGCCCGAGACCTCCTCGAACTTCTGAAGCAAGTCGGCCACGGTGAGCGATTTCTTCTCATCGCCCGCCACGTCGTAGATCACGTGGCCCTCGTGCATCATGATCAGGCGATTGCCCAGACGGATAGCGTCGTTCATGTTATGCGTGACCATGAGCGTGGTCAGGTGGTTCTCGTCGACGATCTCCTCGGTCAGATTGAGCACCTTAGAGGCCGTCTTGGGGTCGAGTGCCGCGGTATGCTCGTCGAGCAGCAGCAGGCGCGGCTTGGTGAGCGTGGCCATGAGCAGGGTGAGTGCCTGGCGCTGGCCGCCCGAGAGCAGGCCGACCTTGGCGTTGAGGCGCGTGTCCAGACCAAGGTCCAGGCGTTTGAGCAGCTTGACGTACTCGTCCTTCTCGGCCTTGGTGACGCCCCACGAAAGGCCGCGACGCTGGCCACGACGCTTGGCGAGTGCCAGGTTCTCGGCAATTTGCATGTCGGCTGCGGTGCCGCGCATGGGGTCCTGGAACACGCGGCCCAGGTACTTGGCACGCTGCGACTCGCTCAGACGCGAGATGTCGGTGCCGTCGAGCTCGATAACGCCCGAATCGAGCGGATACACGCCGGCGATCATGTTGAGCAGCGTGGACTTGCCGGCGCCGTTGCCGCCAATCACGGTTACAAAGTCGCCATCGTTGAGGGTAAGGTCGACACCGGTAAGAGCGCGCTTTTCGGTGACGGTACCCTTGTTAAAGGTCTTCTTGACGTGCGAGAGCTTAAGCATCTGCCTCATCCCCCTTCGTGTAGGAGCTGCGGAGCTTATAGCGCTCCCAAACCACGGGCACGCATAGGGCCACGGCGACAATCACGGCGGAGAGCAGCTTCATGTCGTTGGCGTCCATGCCCAGCTGCAGCACGATGGCGCGGATGAGGAAGTACACCACGGAGCCAAAGACGGCGGAGGCAAGACGGACGCTAAACTGCGTGAGACCGCCGGGCAGCAGGCGGCCGAGCACCTCGCCGATAACAATGGCGGCGAGACCGATAACGATGGCGCCGGTGCCCATACCAATGTCGGCGTACTTCTGGCTCTGGCAGATGAGCGCGCCCGAAAGGCCAATGAGGGCGTTGGAGAGCACGAGGGCGATCATCTTAGTGGAGTTGGTGTTGACGCCCAGGGCACGGATCATGTACTCGTTGTTGCCGGTGGCGCGCAGCGCCGAGCCGATCTCGGTGCCAAAGAACCAATACAGGATGGCAACGATAGCCACGGCGAGCAAGATGCCCAGGATGATGGCAACGGTGGACTGCGGCAGACCCGTCATATTGCTGACGGCCGAGAACACGGTGCCCTTGGCAAGGATGGGCGTGTTGGATTTGCCCATGATGCGCAGGTTGATGGACCACAGGCTGATCTGGGTGAGGATTCCGGCGAGGATCGCGGGAATCTCAAAGACGGTGGTCAGAATGCCCGTGACCGCGCCCGCAATGGCGCCGGCGCACATGCCGGCCAAAACGGCGAGCAACGGGTCGGCATTGTTGTTGACGATGAGCACGGCGCAGACGCAGCCGCCGAGGGCAAAGCTGCCGTCGCAGGTCATATCGGGGATGTCGAGCAGGCGGAACGTGATAAACACGCCAAGCACCATAATGCCCCAGAGGACACCCTGCGAAACGGCGCCCTGCAACGCAATGAGCATGCTTCATACCTCCTAGGATAGGGTGGACACGTGATTTTCCATAATAGCGGTACCAATTCATAAAAGAGCAGCGGACGGACATTTTGTTTTACCAAAAACAAGCAGGGCGAACGCCGGTCTTTAGCGTTCGCCCCAATGACTCAGATATTGAATAACGCAGCTATGGCGCAAGCGCGTGCCTAGCTGCGTTACCGCGCATGGCGCTACTCGTCTAGAGCGGAAAGGTCGATGCCCAGGGCCTCGGCCATCTCGTCGTTCTTGACGACGACCAGATCCTTGCTTGGGAGGTGCTTGATCGGCATATCCTCGGGCTTGGCCTCGCCCTTCAGAATCTTAACGGCCATCTCGCCCGCGGCGTAGCCCAGGTCCTCATAGTTGATGGAAAGGGTGAACAGGCCGCCGGCCATGCACATGCCCTCCTCGCCGGTCACAAAGGGAAGCTTGTTCTCCTTGCAGATCTGACCGACCTGCGAAGCGCCCGCGGCGATAGTGTTGTCAGTGGGAGAGTAGAGCGCGTCGACCTTGCCCACGGCAGACTCGACGACAGACTGGATCTCGTTGGAGCTCGAGACGGTGAAATCGGTGTACTCCAGGCCCAGATTGTCGAGTTCCTTCTTGGCGGCCTTGATCTGGACGTCGGAGTTGGACTCGGCGGTGCAGTAGAGCAGTCCGACCTTTTTAACGTCGGGCAGGACCTTCTGCATCATCTCGAGCTGCTCGGCGACCGGGGTGAGGTCGGAGGCACCGGTGACGTTGGTGCCGGGCTTGTCGTTGTCCTGGACCAGGCCGGAGGCGGCGTAGTCGGTGATGGCGCAGCCCACGATGGGGATATCGGCCGTGGCGCCGGCGGCAGCCTGTGCGGCAGGCGTGGCGATGGCGTAGATCAAGTTGACGTTGTCGCCCACAAACTTGTCGGCGATGGACTTACACGTGGACTGGTCGTTCTGGGCGTTCTTCTGGTCGATCTTGACCTTGAGTCCGCTCTTCTTGATGGCCTTGACAAAGCCGTCGTTGGCGGCGTCGAGCGCGGAGTGCTCAGTGAGCTGCAGAACGCCGATGGTGTAGTCGGAACCGGCGGCTGCAGAGCCGGAACCAGAGTTGCCGCCGCATCCGGCGAGCGGGGCCAGTGCGAGCAGGCCGGCGGAGACCAGAAGGCTCCTGCGGCTGATGGTGATGTCGTTCATGTCATTACCCCCAGTATAGAAATTGCTGGAAACACTGCACTCAAACAAAGTGCAAGTGGGTCTATAGTAGCGCCGATGCCCATTTTTTCAACAACCTGTCGGGTTTTTTAATACTGAACCGGATGGACGGCGGGGGATTCGGCGGGCAACGGCAAGACTTAGGCGGCGGGCGCGGGCCGCTCCCCCTCGTCCAGCGCGGCAAAGAGCTTCTTGCCGTCGAGCAGGCGCGTGCTAACGTTTCTCATGCGGCTGACCTCGACGGTGCGTAGGGTGTCGTCGGAGCCGTGCCCGTCGACGACCGTTCCCAGCAGATACGAGACGCCGTCTCGCTGTTTGATGGCAAAAGGCCGAACGGTCATCCTCGTCACTTCGATCTTGTCGTGTGTCGTGACGCTTGAAATGTCAAAGCTCACCGTGGTTCCGTGGTCGATGGCCCGCTCGATGAGCTCGCAGGTATCGATGCGTTTGGCGGGCGGTCGCGTGGTCTTGGCGGGTTTGCCCTCTGCGCTTGGTGCCGGCTCGGACGTATCGAGGTAGCCGCGAACGTCGGCGCTTGCCATGGCGACCAGATGGCGCGCTATGCTTTTTCTGGTCGCGATGGGTGTGGAGCGGTTGCGCATGACCATGCCATGGAGTCGAATGATTTCCTCGTCGGAGAGCGGTCGGGTGAGAAGTCGGTAACCCGCGCCGCGCTTGTACTCAATCTCGTATCCGGCATGTCGCAGGGCGGAAATCGCGGTATGGATACTGCGCCGCGCTGCCGAGATGGGCATGCGAGCGGGGTCGTCGGGATGGGCGAGACGCTCGATCAGCTCATCGGGAGGAAGCGCCTTGTCCTCACCGGTATGCTCGCTTAAGAGTTGCAGGATACGCACAGCGCGATAGGCCGCCATGGAAGCAGCACCCCTGGTCGTGGCCTCGTAGTTCTCAACAGCGGGTTTGGCCATTGCGTTCACGTCCTTTCCGTTTTTGGGTGATGACGCTACGGAGCCTAGGACACGGGGTTTGCTTAGGGGCGCAGGGCACTCTGGGTGGTCGGTAGTCGTCGGCAAGCGGCGGATTGAGTTTTCAACAGACCTGATCAGCAGACCAAAAGCTTGACAAAAGCCTGACGGATGCTGTTGAAAAAAGCGCCCCTCGGCTTGCCGAGAGGCGCTGGTGCGACACGCTGTAACGCGCGGGACGGAGCTGTGGCGATTAGAAATCGGCGTTGCCCACGGTGCGGGGGTGCGGAAGGACGTCGCGGATGTTGCCCACGCCGGTCAGATACATGACCAAGCGCTCGAAGCCCAGGCCGTAGCCGGCGTGTTTGCAGGAGCCATAGCGGCGCAGGTCAAGATAGTACTTGTACTGCTCGGGGGCCATGCCAAGGTCCTTGATGCGGGCCTCGAGCAGATCCAGGCGCTCCTCGCGCTGGGAGCCGCCGATAATCTCGCCGATACCGGGAACCAGGCAGTCGGCGGCGGCGACGGTCTTGCCGTCGTCGTTCATGCGCATGTAGAAGGCCTTGATTTCGGCCGGGTAGTCGGTCACGAAGGTCGGGCGCTTAAAGTGCTCCTCGGTCAGGAAGCGCTCGTGCTCGGTCTGCAGGTCAATGCCCCAGCTGACAGGATAGTCAAACTTGTGACCGGCGGCGACGGCCTGCTCCAGGATCTCGACGGCCTCGGTGTAGGTGACGCGGGCAAAGTCGGAGTTGGCCACGTGGTTCAGGCGCTCGATCAGGCCCTTGTCCACAAACTTGTTGAGCATGTTGAGCTCGTCGGGGCAAGTGGCCATAACGTCCTTAAGAACGTACTTGAGCATGGCCTCGGCGTTATCCATGTAGTCATTCAGGTCGGCAAAGGCCATCTCGGGCTCAATCATCCAAAACTCGGCGGCGTGGCGCGTGGTGTTGGAGTTTTCGGCGCGGAAGGTGGGGCCAAAGGTGTACACGTCGCCAAAGGCCATGGCAAAGTTCTCGGCATTGAGCTGGCCGGACACGGT
Source organism: Collinsella sp. LCP19S3_D5 (assembly GCF_052121415.1). NCBI lineage: Bacteria > Bacillati > Actinomycetota > Coriobacteriia > Coriobacteriales > Coriobacteriaceae > Collinsella > Collinsella sp. LCP19S3_D5. The sequence continues at coordinate 51,558 of NZ_JBQKEH010000006.1, read as the reverse complement.
AAGGCTTGCATGCTTGCCAAAGAAGTCCTGGCTCCAGTCGACCTCTCCGGACGCGGTGAGAGGCGGATTTTTGGGGTCGAGCGTGGTCACGCGGAACATCTCGCCGGCGCCCTCGCAGTCACTCGTGGTGATGATGGGGGTGTTGACGTAGACAAAGCCCTGCTCTTGGAAGAAGCGGTGGATGGCGGCAGCCGCGACAGAGCGGATGCGGAACACGGCACGGAACAGGTTGGTGCGCGGGCGCAGGTGCTGCTGGGTACGCAGGAACTCGACGGTTGCGCGCTTCTTCTGCAGCGGGTAGTCCGGGGCGCTCGTGCCCTCTACCTCGATGGAGGTGGCAGAAAGCTCGAAAGGCTGGGGCGCATCGGGGGTCAGCTTGACGGTGCCGGTGCAAATGAGTGCAGCCGAGACGTTTTGGTGGGCGATCTCGTCGTAGTTGCCGAGCGTCTCGCGGTTCATGACGACCTGCAGGTCGCGGAAGCAGCTGCCGTCGTTGAGCGTGACGAAGCCAAAGTTCTTCATGTCGCGGACGGACTTGACCCAGCCGGCGACAGTGACGGCCTTGCCGCCGAGCGACTCGGAATCGGCATAGAGCTGCGCGATTTTGGTGCGGTTCACGTATCCTCCCATAGCGGTTGAATGATAGTTATCCATACAGTTCGATATTCTAGCAGCTCGGCTCATTTGGGCTATACAGATAAGGTATTGACGGGACGGTTTTCAAACGAAAAGCGCCCGCGGCCAGATGGTCGTGGGCGCTTGCGTGTTGCCTATTGGCTGTACGGCGCAGGACTCGTTACTTGGTCTTAGCCACCAGCAGCGGGTCGCCCAGCTTGACGAGCGGGTTGCCGCCGATAAGCGTTCCAGACTCGCCGACATGGTCGATGCTCTTAAGACGATCGAGCTCGGAGATGATGACGGTCACGATGTCCTCGTGGCCAGCGGCCTTAATGGCATCGCGGTCGAAACTGATGAGCGGCTGGCCTGCCTTGACCACATCGCCCATCTCGACAAAGCGGGCAAAACCCTTGCCGTTCATTTGTACGGTGCCCAGGCCGACATGGATGAACACGCGAAGGCCGTCCTCGGTGATCATGCCAATAGAGTGGTTGGTGACGGTGGTGGCGCCGATGCGGCCGTTAGCGGGCGCATAGATGGTGCCGGTGATGGGCTCGATGCCGTAGCCCTGGCCGAGCATACCCGAGGCGATGGTCTCGTCGGGAATCTCGTTTAGATTGACGAGCACACCGTTAACGGGAGCGTAGATGACGCCTTCGCGGGTGGCGAAGCTTGCTGCGGGCGGTACGGATGCCTCGCCCGACGAGTTGAACGTGGACTTGAGCGAATCGAGTAGACCCATAGATGCCTCCAACGTATCAAGTGCGCATGTAGCGCACGCGTAGTTTTGCCGGAAACGTTTCGTGTGTGTTACCGGCTCGGTCAGCGTCTCTATTTTACGCTGCTCAACGACGGCCCTGAGCTGGGATTATGTGATATATCAGTTGAAGGGAACTTATTGCGGATACGTTTCGATGCCGTGCGTCCAAGTGGGGTACGCTTGAAGGCGATACATAACGTGCGCGCGAATCGCGCGAAGGGAGCATATATGATCGTCGAGAGCCATGCGCTGTGGGGCGAGGAGCCGACCGAGGAATATCCGGCGACGTTTACCTATATGGGGGCCGAACCGCTGCCCGGCAAGCCCAATGGTCGTCGCCCGGCAGTGATCATCTGCGGCGGAGGCGCGTTTACGCACATCGCTCCGCACGAGCAGGACCCGGTGGCGTTTGCATTTTTGGATCACGGGTACCAGGCCTTTGTTCTCAACTATGTCACGAGTGGCACGGGTGACGTGAGCTTTCCGCACCCCCAGGCAGATCTTGCCAAGATGGTCGCCACGGTTCGTGCGAATGCCGACGAGTGGCATGTCGATCCCAAGCGCGTGTGCGTTGTGGGCTTTTCGGCGGGCGGCATGATTTGCGCCTCGCTGGCAACGCAGTGGAAGACCGGCCCCTTCGCGGCACTTGCCGGGGCGCGTCCGGACGACATTCGTCCCGATGCCGTGGTGCTGGGCTATCCATTGCTCGACTTTGCCTATGTCCGCGACATGCAGACGCGCGATCCGCGCATCGACTTGCGCGTGCCCAAGACAGGTGGCAAGACGGGGCGCGATTTGCTCAACGATTACCTGTCGATGGTGACCGGCGGCGAGGCCACCGAAGAGCACCTGGCCGATATCTGCCCTACCACGCATGTTTCGCGTCAGATGCCCCCGACTTTTGTGTGGGGCGTGTCCGATGACAAAACGGCGCCGATCGCGCAGGTCTATCCGTTTGCTCAGCGCATGGCCGAGGAGGGCGTCGCTTGCGAGATGCACGTCTTTGACCAAGGCGGTCACGGCCTTTCGCTCGGCAATGCCAATACCGCGGTCGACAACGAGGACAAGCAGGTGGCAGTCCGCCCTTGGATTCGCCTAGCCTTCCGCTTCCTGGAGCGCCATCTGTAAGAGTAAGAGGGCCAGTCCCTCCCGTCCCTCATAACTTGCGGTGAAATAGTTCCTGTTTTTGCTGGTTAAAGCCCCAAGCAGGAACTATTCCACCGCAACTTCGTTTTGATGCCCGGACCGGAAACCGCGTCCCAGTTTTGCCCCTCAAGGTGGGATACAGTTTCTCGCAGAGGGTCGATCGGGAAAATGCGTCCCGGTCTGAGCGACGATTCCGGGATGCATTTTCCGCAAGATGCCTCAACCGGAAAACGCATCCCGTTTTGAAGCTTCAGAGTGGGACGCGGTTTCCCCGAGAGGCCCCATCGGGAAATCGGGGACCGGAATTCGCCTGAGTAGTGGGATGCAGTTTCCGCAGCAGGCTCGTCTGGAAAACCGGGGTCCGGAATCCCCATTGCAACAATCTGTTGATTGAACGTCGCTGCATGTTCGCGCTATCATGCATGGTTAAAATTGGTTAGCCATGGCAAACGGTTAGCAATGGTGAACATAAATGCAACGCCCTGTGGGCGTCGGGGGAGGAACACGGACGTGAAGCTCGATACACTCGAGATTGGAAAGGACGCCGTTGTCGCATCGGTGGCATCGGACGACCAGGCACTCCGACAGCATATTTTGGACATGGGCTTAACGCCGGGCACCGAAGTCACCATGATGAAGTACGCCCCCATGGGCGACCCGCTCGAGATTCGCCTGCGTGGCTACGAGTTGACGCTGCGCAAAGACGATGCTGCTCGCATTGAGCTCGTGGGTATTCACGACACCGATACGAGCCCGCGCGTTAACGCCGCAATCGGCACGACGGAGCACCCGGCGCTCGGTGAGGGGACGTATTCGCCCCGCGCGGCAAAAACGGCCGTGCCCGAGGGCGCGCCGCTGCACTTTGCCCTCGCCGGCAACCAAAATTGCGGCAAGACCACGCTGTTCAACCAGCTGACGGGTTCCAACCAACATGTTGGTAACTTTCCCGGTGTGACGGTCGACCGCAAGGACGGTACTGTCCGTAACCACCCCGAGGCGAGCGTTACCGACCTGCCCGGTATTTATTCGTTGTCGCCGTACACGGGCGAGGAGATTGTCAGCCGTCAATTTATCCTTGACGAGCATCCCGACGCCATCATCGACATCATCGATGCCACCAATATCGAGCGCAACCTCTACCTGACGCTGCAGCTTATGGAGCTCGACTGCCCCATGGTCATCGCGCTCAACATGATGGACGAGGTGACGGCCAACGGCGGCGCCGTGGACGTCAACCTGCTCGAGAGCCTGTTGGGCGTGCCTGTTGTCCCCATTAGCGCTGCCCGCAACGAGGGTATCGGCGAGCTGGTGGATCACGCTCTGCATGTGGCGCGGTTCCGCGAGCGCCCGGGTCGCCTGGACTTCTGCGCGCCCGATGGCCCGGACGGCGGTGCGCTGCATCGCTGCATCCACGGCATTGCCAACCTGATCGAGGACCATGCCGTGACGGCCCGCATTCCGGTGCGTTTTGCGGCGACCAAGCTGGTTGAGGGCGACGAGCTGGTGACCGAGGCACTTCACCTGGATCGCAACGAACTTGACGCTATCGAGCACATCATTACCCAGATGGAGGGCGAGGCTGGCACCGACCGCCTGTCCGCGCTGGCCGATATGCGCTTTAGCTTTATCGGCGACGTGTGTGGGCGCTGCGTCGTCAAGCCGCACGAGAGCCGCGAGCACGTGCGCTCCGTTAAGATCGACCGCATCCTGACGGGTCGCTACACGGCCATCCCGGCGTTTCTGGTGATCATGGGCCTCGTCTTTTGGCTGACGTTTGGCGTGATCGGCGCGGCGTTGCAGGGACTTATGGAGGACGGCATCGCTGTCGTCATCGCCTCGGCCGATGCGGTTCTCAAGGCGTTCGGAACCAACGACGTGGTGCGCTCGCTGGCTGTCGACGGCGTGCTTACGGGCGTGGGCAGCGTGCTGACCTTCCTGCCGATTATCGTCGTGCTCTTCTTGTTCCTCTCCATTCTGGAAGACTCCGGCTACATGGCGCGCGTGGCCTTTGTCATGGATAAGGTACTGCGTCGCTTTGGCCTGTCGGGCCGCAGCTTCGTGCCCATGCTCGTCGGTTTTGGCTGCACCGTGCCGGCTATCATGTCGACCCGTACACTCCCATCCGAGCATGATCGCAAGATGACGGTCATGCTCACGCCGTTCATGAGCTGCTCGGCCAAGCTGCCGGTTTACGGCTTGCTGTGCGGAGCATTCTTCCCGCAGGCGACGGTCCCCGCCATGGTCTCGCTCTATCTGATTGGCATTGCGGTCGGTTGCATCGCGGCTTTGGTGCTCAACCGCACGGCATTTAAGGGCGACCCGGTGCCGTTTATCATGGAGCTACCCAATTACCGCCTGCCGAGCATCAAGACGACGGTGATGCTGGCGTGGGATAAGGCCAAGGACTTTATTACCAAGGCCTTTACCATCATCTTTGCCGCCACCGTGGTCATCTGGTTCCTCCAGACGTTTGACATCCGCTTTAATGTGGTCGCCGATCAGTCGCAGAGTCTACTTGCCGGTCTGGGTAGCATCATCGCGCCGGCGTTGGCGCCGCTTGGCTTTGGCGACTGGCGTGCATCCACGGCGCTCGTCACCGGACTTATCGCCAAGGAGAGCGTCATCTCGACCCTCACCGTGCTTTTGGATGCAACGTCACCCGCGGCGCTGTCGACCATGTTTTCGCCGTTTACCGCCTACGTGTTCTTGGTCTTTACGCTGCTGTACCCGCCCTGCGTGGCGGCAATCGGCGCCGTCAAGAGCGAGTTGGGCGCGCGCTATGCCGTTGCCGTGTTCGCGTTTCAGGTGATGGTCGCCTGGATTGTGGCGTTTGTCGTGCATTCGGCGGGCATATTGCTGGGGTTGGCTTAGCTATTTATTGACGGCGCAACCTCTGTGTATTGAGTTGATTGCGGCCCCGCATCTGTACTGACGGATGCGGGGCCGTTGCTATATAATCGCCCACCGCCCAAGACAATCGGAGAGGTTTCCTACATGACTCAGGCAAGACAAGATGGCATCTCGCTCAAGCAGTGGCTCCCGCTTATCGGGCTCGCCTGCTGCGCGTTCGTGTTCAACACATCGGAGTTCATGCCCATCGGCCTTCTGACTGATATTGCCGTATCGTTCTCGCTCACCGAGGCCCAGGCAGGCATCATGATTTCGGTCTACGCCTGGGGCGTCATGCTGCTGTCGCTGCCGCTTATGGTGTTTGCCTCGCGCTTTGAGTTCAAGCGTATGCTGCTCGGCGTGCTCGCCGTGTTCTCTCTGGGTCAGTTCCTGTCCGCCGTGGCGCCCACCTATCCTATTTTGGTCTGCGCACGCCTGGTGGTCGCTTGCGCACATGCCGTGTTCTGGTCGGTCGCCTCGATTATGGCCTCGCGCCTGGTCGACACCCGTCACGGGGCGCTCGCCATCAGCATGATCGCCACGGGCTCGTCCATCGCACAGATCTTTGGCCTGCCGATCGGCCGCGCCATCGGCCTGGCCGTGGGCTGGCGCATGACGTTTGCCGTGGTCGGGGCCTTCTCTGCCGCCGCGGTGGTGTACCAGGCAGCGGTGTTCCCTGCCATGCCGGCGGGTGAGCGCTTTGCCGTTAAACAGCTGCCCGAGCTGCTCAAGAACCCGTTCCTCATCGCGCTCTACGCGGTCACGGTTTTTATGGCGACCGGCTATTACGCAGGCTACAGCTATATCGAGCCCTTCCTGGCGCAGGTCGCGCACGTCGACGCGGGCGCCATTACCATGACGCTGACGGCGTTTGGCTGCTCCGGTCTGGTGGGCAGCTGGCTGTTTGGCCGCCTGTTCGACGGGCACCGCTTCCCGTTTTTGGCTATCACGCTCTCCGGCGTGCCAGCGGCCCTGCTGCTCATAGGTTCGGCCGCATCGTCGCTCGCAGCAGTGCTTGCCGTCTGCGTGCTGTGGGGCTGCTGCGCCACGGCCTTTAACGTGGCATTTCAGGCCGAGCTTATCAAGTACACGCCCGCGGATTCGTCGGCTGTCGCCATGTCGATCTTCTCGGGCCTGTTTAATCTGGGTATCGGCACGGGCACCGCGATCGGCGGTGCCGTGGTTTCGGGTCCCGGTATCGCCTGGATCGGCTTTGTGGGCGGGGCGATTGCCGTCGTGGGCGTCATCCTCGCCATCACGGTGATGTTCCCGGCCATACGCCGCGCAAAGCCCGTCGCCTAATCACGTTTCCTCATCAGTTGCGGTGGAATAGTTCCTGTTTAAGGCCCCTGAAGGTCCAAGCGGGAACTATTCCACCGCAACTAATTTTGGGGAAGAGGATGCAAGCCGGGCATACAATGGATGTCGTTGTGTTGAGCTTACCGGGAGGTTGCTATGTGGGCATACGAGACGACGTTCTATCAAATCTATCCGCTGGGCTTTTGTGGAGCTCCGCGCGAAAACGCCGCGCCCGTTGCCGAGGATGCGCTTGCCCAGGCTGCCAACGACGCGCCCAACCCCGATGCCCCCATCATGAAAATCGCCCAATGGGCCGACTACCTGCGAAAACTAGGTATTGGCGCTGTGCTCATCAACCCACCGCTCGAGTCCGATAGCCATGGCTACGACACGCGCAGCCTGCGCCACATCGACCGTCGCCTGGGTGGGGATGCCGACTTTGCCGCCGTGTGCGAGACGCTGCATGCCCACGGCATCCGCGTGGTGCTCGACGCCGTCTTCAACCACGTCGGTCGCGGCTTTTGGGCCTTCCGCGATGTGCAGGAGCGCAAGTGGGAATCGCCCTACAAGGACTGGTTCCACATCAGCTTTGACGGCGACTCGTGCTACGGCGACGGCTTTTGGTACGAGGGCTGGGAAGGCCATTTTGAGCTCGTGAAGCTCAACCTGCAAAACCCCGCCGTGGTCGATTACCTGCTCGAGTCCGTGCGCCGTTGGGCTGATGTCTTTGGCGTCGACGGTCTGCGCCTGGACGTCGCCTATATGCTCGACCGCGACTTTATGCGCCGCCTGCACGCCTTTGCCCGTGAGCTCAAGCCCGATTTTGTGCTGATCGGCGAGACGCTCCACGGCGACTACAACCAGATCGTCAACGACGAGATGCTCGACTCCTGCACCAACTACGAGTGTTACAAGGGACTGTACTCCAGCTTTAACTCGATCAACATGTTCGAGATCGCCCACTCGCTGCACCGTCAGTTTGGCGGCGATCCGTGGTGCATCTACCGCGGCAAGCACCTGCTGTCGTTTGTCGACAACCACGACGTGCCGCGCCTGGCGAGCATCCTCACCGACAAGTCGTGCCTGCGTCCCGCCTATGGCATGCTCTTTGGCATGCCGGGCATCCCGTGCATCTACTATGGCAGCGAGTGGGGAATTGCTGGCGAAAAGGGCGGCCCCGATGGCGACTGGGCGCTGCGCCCTGCGCTCGATGAGCCTGCGCCCAACGAGCTGACGGTGTTCATCACACAGCTTGCGCACCTGCGCTCGGCCGACGACGCGGCGGCACGCGCCCTCAACTACGGTGCGTATCGCAACGTGATGATTCAGAACAAACAGCTGCTGTTCGAGCGCGCCTGCGACGACGCGACGGTGCTCGTGGCGGTGAATGCCGTGAACGAGCCTTATACCTTTGGAGCCGGCGAACTCAACGGTTCCTTCGTCGACCTACTTGCCGACGATGCACCCACGGTCGAGCTGACGGGTGCGCTTGAACTTGCGCCCTACGAGGTGCGCTATCTGTTGAGGGCCTAGGTCATGGCGGCGTCAGACGAGGGCTATCAACATATTGAGCATGGGTTTGATCCCGTGTTTGACCAGCACTCGCGCGTTTTGGTGCTCGGGTCGTTTCCCTCGGTGCTTTCGCGCGCCAATGCCTTTTATTACGGCAACCCTCAGAATCGCTTTTGGCGCGTGATGGCCGCATGCCTTGGTGTGCCTGTACCACCCAACGAGGGCGACCCTTTGGTGGGCGGAGAGCCCGCGACGCTCGACGCCTCTATTGCCGCCAAGCGATCCATGCTTCTGAACGGTGGTGTGGCCCTGTGGGATGTGATCGAGAGCTGCGACATTAAGGGGTCGAGCGACGCGAGCATCAAAAACGTTGTGCCGGCATATATCGAACGCATCACTGGAGCTGCGCCCATCGAGCGGGTGGTATGCAACGGAGGTACGGCGGGGCGCCTCTATAAGCGCTATCTACAGGAGCGGACGGGTCTGTCCGCTGTCGTGTTGCCGTCAACTAGTCCCGCTAACGCGGCCTGGCGCCTGGAGCGGCTTGTCGAGCGCTGGCGCGAGGCAGTTGACTGGACCGCACGGTAATCTAGATCCTTGATTGAGCATGGGCGCCGAGGCGTTTGATGATGGCATGCCAGATTGGTGCGGGCACGGCGGGCTTGACGCGCACCATGCCGTCGACATCGACACTATCGGCATCGCCGCCGCCAAGCAGCTGCGCATGTTCAATGGAACAGCCCATGCGCACAGCGCCTACAAGCTTATCCATCGCTTCGGAAAATGGACGGCGTAAGAGGCCCATACGCGGGGAGTGGCGAAGCGCCGCAATACCGCTGCCGGCACAGATGACAACGCCACCGCACCATGGCAGGTCGCGTAGAATACATGCCCGGTACAGGTGGTCGAGGACTTCGTCCGCCTGCTTGTTGTTTTTTGACAGGGCCTGGACGACGACATAGACGCGTGTCTCTGTATCCCCGAAGCGATCGAGTATCTGCTCGACAGCGATCATCGCCTCATCATCAAATGCATCATCAACAGCGAACACCATGCCATCGACTACACCGGCATCATCCGCCTCCAAGTCGACCGAACGGGGGAGCGCGGTGTCGGAAAGCTGAGCATAGGCGGCGATGGCATCCTGCAGGTCCCAAAGCAAAAACTCAAGATCGGCGCTCTCGGGAATACTGATATATGCAATGGTTTGCAGCGTTTTTGGTACATCGCCGCGTACAGTTGTCTCCATGCCGCCTCCTTTCCGGTTGGTTTCCGTTTAGGTTACACCGTCTGGTGGCGCGTGGGCGCGCTATCCTAGTGCAACCCTTACGAAAGGAATGCCATGCGACTGCCCATGAACACCTCGCTTGCCACGCTCAAGCCCTCCGGCATTCGCCGGATCAACGCGCTCGCCGTCCAGCACCCGGGGTGCATTGCGCTCGCGCTTGGCGAGCCCGATTTTCCCACGCCCGATGTGATTAGCGCCGAGGTGACCGCTGCGCTGGGCCGCGGTGACACGCACTATCCGCCCAACAACGGTCGCCCCGCCCTGCGCGAGGCGCTGTCTACCTACATGGGAGACGCGGGCCTTACGTTTTCGGCCGACGAGGTCATCCTGACCGACGGCGCGACCGAGGCCCTGTCGGCAACATTTATGGCCATGCTCAACCCCGGCGACGAGGTTATTATCCCCACGCCGGCCTTTGGTCTGTACGAGAGCATCGTCGTGGCCAACCACGCCAAAGCGGTCTTTTTGGATACGGAGCCCGAGCAATTTCAGATTGACGAGGAAGCGCTTCGCGCCTGCGTGACGCCGGCGACTAAGGCCATCGTCATCTGCACGCCCAACAATCCTACGGGCTGTATCCTCGACGCGGCATCGCTCGACGCCGTGGCACACGTGGCAGAGCAAGCGGGCATCTACGTAATCTGCGACGACGTATATAACCGCCTGGTCTATGTGGATGGCTATGAGCGCTTTGCCCAGCGCCACCCGGAGCTACGCGAGCAGACGGTGGTCATCGAGAGCTTCTCCAAGCCATGGGCTATGACCGGCTGGCGCTTGGGTTGGCTCGCAGCTGCGGCCCCCGTCATCGCCGAGATCGCAAAAGCTCACCAATACCTAGTATCGAGCGCCGTCTCCTTCGAAATGGACGCCGCGGCCCGAGCCCTGACCGTCGACCCAACCCCTATGCTCAAAGTCTACCGAGCCCGCCGCGAACGCGTGCTCGCAGCCTTAGATACCATGGGCCTCGACGTAGTGGAACCAGCCGGCGCCTTCTACGCTTTCCCCAGCATCAAACAATTCGGCCTAACAAGCGAAGACTTCTGCATCAAAGCCATCAAAGAAACCAACGTAGCCCTAGTCCCCGGAGATTGCTTCGGAACCGAAGGCCACATCCGCCTCAGCTACTGCGTAAGCGATGAAAATCTGGACGAAGGCCTCCGCCGCCTGTCCACCTTCGTTTCAACCCTATAACCATCAGGGACGCAACACATCAGCCCACCGACATAAGGGTTATGCGTGGGGGCGTCGCTCAACGGAAAACCGGGCTGCCCCATAGTTGACGCAGGCACGCTCCGCCGAAGGCCAGGCGCAAGGTTTCCGTAGATTCCGCACGAGCCGGAAAGCACTTAATGTGCTTTCCGAGCGAGCCCAGGACCTGACCGAGCGGAAACCTTGCGCCTGGCCTTCGGCGGAGCGTGCCGGATGGTGGAATTGTGTGCAGCCCGGTTTTCCGTTGACCGACGCCGGGGTCCCCGCCATAATACATTCGGTTCACGCACGAATCCGCTGCCAGAGACAGCCGGTGCAAACGGGCATTGCCCGCGAGCTTAATGGGACATCCCGCCAGCCGAGGTGGTCGAGTAGATATGTCTTCTCGCCCCCGTCGCTCATGCAGCGCGGGGGCTTTCTTTTTGGACATGCCCCCGTCACGTCCTTGTGGCGGACCGTGCCCGGAAAGAATTCGAGGAGGTGTAATTCATGCCCCAGCAGTACAAAATCGACAAGGTTGCAGAGATCGAGTCCCGTATCGCCGAGAATGCCGGTCTGTTCGTCGTCAACTACAACGGTCTGACGGTTAAGCAGGCTCAGGAGCTGCGTCATCAGCTTCGCGAGTGCGGCGCCGAGATGAAGGTCTACAAGAACAACCTGGTCAAGATCGCTCTCAAGAACCAGGAGCAGCCCGAGCTCGACGAGATCCTCGCCGGCCCCGTCGCTTATGTGTTCTACGAGACCGAGCCGGTCGAGGCCGCTAAGACCCTTAAGGACTTCTCCGCTAAGTCCAAGGGCGTCCTTGAGATCAAGGGCGGTATCTCCGACGGCAAGGCCGTTTCCGCTGATGATGTTAAGGCTATCGCCGAGCTGCCCACCAAGGACCAGCTTCTCGGCCAGATCGCCGGTCTCATCTCCGGTTTCGCTCGCGACATCGCTGTCTGCGTCAACGGCGTTTCCTCTGGTCTCGCTCGTTCGATCCAGCAGGTCTCCGAGCAGAAGGCAGCCTAGTCGCTGTTTTCACCCGCGGCGGCAACGCCGCACCCCTAGCGCATTCGCGCCGTGTTTTAACTGATCTCCGTGCACAGACACGGAAACCGAAAGGACTTAGAAATGGCTAAGCTTACCACCGATGAGATCATCGATGCTCTTAAGGAAATGACCCTTCTCGAGGCTTCCGAGCTCGTTAAGGCTATCGAGGACACCTTCGGCGTTTCCGCCGCTGCTCCTGCCGCTGTTGTCGCCGCTCCCGCTGCTGGCGCTGCTGAGGCCGAGGAGAAGACCGAGTTTGACGTCGTGCTCGAGGGCTTCGGCGACAACAAGATCCAGGTCATCAAGGCCGTCCGTGAGCTCACCAACCTTGGCCTGAAGGAGGCCAAGGAGGTCGTCGAGAGCGCTCCCAAGGCTGTTCTCGAGGGTGCCAAGAAGGAGGACGCCGAGGCTGCCAAGGAGAAGCTCGAGGCTGCTGGCGCTGCTGTCACCCTCAAGTAATCAGGCTTTCTCGCCAGATTTCTTTGCAGACGGGGTTCGCATTGCGAGCCCCGTCTTTTTTGTTTTGGCCCCTCATTCCCATTGCTCGGCACGCAGAACACCGCTGTCTTCGCCGTGCCAATCCCGTTACCGCTGGGGCATAAAATTGCGCCATTCGAGCAATAATTTGCGTTGACCTGCTGAAGAATTGCGTTTGCCTTACGGCGACGTATGTCTCCGGCGGTAAGATACTTCGGTATCGCAATTTGGTCTGCGGCCGCCGTGCCGCACGCATGGGGCGCATTCTGCGCCTGCGAAAGGATCCTTGAATAACATGAAGGCAATCATCCCCGCCGCCGGCCTTGGCACGCGTTTTCTGCCTGGCACTAAGTGCACGCCCAAAGAGATGCTGCCGGTGCTCGACAAGCCGGTCATTCAGTATGTCGTTGAGGAGGCACTCGACCCCGAGGAGGTCGACGACGCCATCATCGTCACCTCTCCCGGTAAGCCCGAGCTGCTGAGCTACTTCCAGCCCGACCGTTCGCTCGAGAACCTGCTGCGCGAGCGCGGCAAGAACGCCTATGCCGATGCCGTCGCCCACGCTGGCGGTATGCCGGTCGACTTCCGTTATCAGTACGAGCCCAAGGGCCTCGGCCATGCCATTCGCTCGGCGGCCGATGCTGTGGCGGGGGAGAACTTCCTGGTTCTTCTGGGCGACTATGTTGTGCCCAACCATGACATTTGCGACAAGATGCTTGCCGTCTCCAAGGAGCATGGCGGCGCTTCGGTTATCGCTGTTGCCGCGTGTGCTCCCGAGGAGGTCAGCCGCTATGGCGTTATCGCCGGCGAGCGCGTGGGCTCCCTCGAGGGCGCTGAGGGCGTTGGCGATGCCGAGCCTGGCGCCGTGTGGCGTATCGGCGGCTTGGTGGAGAAGCCTGCTCCCGAGGCTGCGCCTTCTAACCTTTACATCGTCGGACGCTATCTGCTGAGCCCGCTGGTCATGGAGCTGCTTGCCGACCAGCAGGCCGGCAAGGGCGGCGAGATCCAGCTGACCGACGCCATGGCCCGTTCGCTCGACCGCGAGGCCATGTACGCCGTCGTCATCGATCCTCTGTCGGGCTACGACACCGGCACGCCTTCTGGCTGGATGGCCACCAACGCCCTTATGGCCGCAAGCGATCCTCGCTTTGCCGATGCCTTCTGGGATGCCATCGACGAGCGCGGCGGCTTGATGCGCAAATAAGCCTTCGGGCATCGACATTTACGGGTGCGGACTTCGGTCTGCACCCGTTTTTTGCGAACTGCCGCTTAGTTCCGGAAAGTGCGACCCACAATTTGGTCGAATTCTGGGATGCGCTTTCCGGCTGAGGCCTCTAGCGGAAACTGCGACCCGGAATATCGGCTCAGAACGGGATGCGCTTTCCGGCTGAGGCTCCTAGCGGAAAGCGCAGTCCCCGGCTCAGGACGGGATACAGTTTCCCAAACAGGGCTCAATCGGAAACTACGACCCAGTTTTAGGCCTCAAAACGGGACGCAGTTTCCGCCCGATCAGCCTTCGCCGCCATTCCGCCATTCGGCGACGCTCATCAGCAACTCTGTTCACAGAAAATATATGAACATATGTTCGATATACGCACATCTACCTGCGCATTTTCTGTCGAAAAACTTTGCTACTCCAAAAACTCAATCGCGTCAAGGCTTTTCTTGCCCAACGGTCGGTACCTGATAAACTATTAGGTTGCGATAACTGGCGAAGCTATGCCTCGCCAACCCACCGAGCATTTCCGTGAAGGAGGAAAAACCTGGTGACCTACGCATACACTGCCACTGAGCGCAAGCGCGTCAGCTTCGGGAAAATCCCGGAGGCCATGGAGCTCCCCAACCTTATCTCTGTTCAAAGGGAATCCTTTGAGCGTTTTAAGGACGAGGGCCTTCGTGAGGCGTTTAAGGAATCCAGCCCCATCCAGAGCCAGAACCATGTTCTCGAGGTTACCTTCGGCGAGCATCAGTTTGGCGACCCCGCGCACACCGTCGAGGAGTGCCGCGAGAAGGATATGACCTATCAGGCTCCGCTTCTGACCGACGTCCGTCTCACCAACAAGGAGACCGGCGAGATCAAGGAGCAGCTCGTCTTTATGGGCGACTTCCCCATGATGACCGATCAGGGCACCTTCATCATCAACGGTACCGAGCGTATCGTTGTCTCGCAGCTCGTCCGTTCCCCGGGCGTGTACTTCAGCTCCGAGATGGATTCGGGCAAGCAGATCTACAAGGCTCAGATCATCCCGTCCCGCGGTGCCTGGCTTGAGTTTGAGGTCGACAAACGCGACCAGCTCATGGTCTCCATCGACCGTAAGCGCAAGCAGAGCGCCACGATGTTCCTGCGCGCCCTTGGCATCGCCGTCACCAACGACGACATCATCGAGCTGCTCGGCAACTCCGATGTGATCAAGCGCACCCTCGAGCGCGATACCGCCCTTACCCGCGAGGATGCTCTTATCGAGATCTACCGTCGCCTGCGCCCGGGCGAGCCTCCCACCGTGGATGCTTCCCGCAGCCTGCTCGAGGGCCTGCTCTTCAACCCGCAGCGCTACGACCTGGCCCGCGTCGGTCGCTACAAGGTCAACAAGAAGCTCAACCTCACTACCGAGGAAGAGGTCACGGTGCTCACCGACGAGGATATCGTCGCTACGCTGCGCTACCTCCTGTCCCTCGCTGCCGGCGAGCAGGGCTTCAAGGTTGACGACATCGACCACTTTGGCAACCGCCGTATCCGCACCGTCGGCGAGCTCGTCGCCAACCAGTTCCGTATCGGCATGAGCCGTATGGAGCGCGTCGTCCGTGAGCGCATGAGCTCCCAGGACATCGACGAGATTACCCCGCAGTCGCTCATCAACATCCGCCCGATCGTGGCCTCCATCAAGGAGTTCTTCGGTTCCTCGCAGCTCTCGCAGTTCATGGACCAGGCGAACCCCCTGACCGGTCTGACCCACAAGCGCCGTCTGTCCGCACTCGGCCCTGGCGGTCTTGCCGGCCACAAGTCGGGCTCCAGCCGCCGCACCAACGTGCCGACGGCCGTCCGCGACGTTCACAACTCGCACTACAGCCGCATGTGCCCGATCGAGACCCCCGAAGGCCCCAACATCGGCCTGATCGGCTCGCTTGCCCTCTACGCCCGCGTCAACGAGTATGGCTTCATCGAGGCCCCGTTCCGCCGCGTCGAGAACGGCGTTGCCACCGACCAGATCGACTGGATGACCGCTGACGAGGAGGAGAAGCACGTTATCGCGCCGGCCAACACGCCGCTCGATCCCAAGACCAACGAGTTCATCACGACCGATGCCGAGGGCAAGATCGTCCGTCCGCATTCCGTGATCGCCCGTACCCGCGACTTCGACGGCTCCTTCGGCGCTCCCGCCGACGTGCCTGTCGAGGACGTCGACTACATGGACGTCTCGCCGCGCCAGATGCTCTCCGTCGCAGCCACGCTGATCCCGTTCCTCGAGCACGACGACGCTAAGCGTACGCTCATGGGCGCCAACATGCAGCGTCAGGCCGTGCCGCTGGTTCACCCCGCCGCTCCCTATGTCGGTACCGGCATGGAGCGTCGCGCCGCCCTGGACTCTGGCGAGGTCACCCTGGCCAAGAACGCCGGCGAGGTCATCTTTGCCGACGCCTCCAAGATTATCGTCAAGCATGCCGGCGGCATGGACGAGTATCACCTGGCCAAGTACCAGCGCTCCAACCAGTCCACCTGCATCAACCACCGCCCGCTCGTGCGCGTCGGCGACACCGTTGAGCAGGGTGAGCCTCTGGCCGACGGTCCTTCGACCGATCACGGCGAGCTCGCACTGGGCCAGAACCTCACCGTGGCCTACATGCCGTGGGAAGGCTTCAACTACGAGGACGGTATCGTCGTGTCCGAGCGCCTGGTGGCCGAGGACCTGCTGACGACCATCAACATCACCCGTCACGAGATCGACGCCCGCGATACCAAGCTCGGCCCCGAGGAGATCACTCGCGAGATCCCGAACCTCTCCGAGGACATGCTTGCCAACCTCGACGAGGACGGCATCATCCGCATCGGCGCTGAGGTCGGCCCTGGCGACATCCTGGTCGGCAAGGTTACCCCTAAGGGCGAGAGCGCTCTGACTGCCGAGGAGCGCCTGCTGCGCGCCATCTTCGGTGCCAAGGCTCATGACGTTCGCGACACTTCCCTTAAGATGCCTCACGGCGCTTACGGCCGCGTCATCGACGTCGTCCGCTTTAGCCGCGAGAACGGCGACGACCTGGCCCCCGGCGTCAACGAGCAGGTGCGCGTCTACGTCGCCCAGCGTCGTAAGATCCAGCAGGGCGATAAGATTGCCGGCCGCCACGGCAACAAGGGTGTTATCTGTAACGTTCTGCCGGTCGAGGACATGCCCTACATGGCTGACGGTACCCCGATCGACGTTATCCTCAACCCGCTGGGCGTTCCTTCGCGTATGAACGTCGGCCAGCTGCTCGAGTGCCACCTTGGCTGGGCTGCTGCCTGCGGTTGGGATACCGAGGATGCCGATTCCGACAAGTACGTCCCCGGTCCGTTCTTTACCGCGACGCCCGTCTTCGACGGCGCCAAGGAGGACGAGATCGCCGAGGTCATCCGTCGTGCCAACAAGAATATGCTCAACAAGGCCACCGCTGCCTTTGGCGATCACATGCGCCCCGAGTTTGTCACCCAGCTTGACGAGCGCGGAAAGACCCGCCTGTTTGACGGCCGCACCGGCGAGGAGTTCCGCGAGCCCATTACCGTGGGTACGTCCTACATCCTCAAGCTCGGTCACATGGTCGACGACAAGATCCACGCCCGTTCGACTGGCCCTTACAGCCTGGTTACCCAGCAGCCGCTGGGCGGCAAGGCCCAGTTCGGCGGCCAGCGCTTCGGCGAGATGGAAGTTTGGGCACTGTACGCATACGGTGCTTCCAACGTCCTGCAGGAGATCCTGACCGTCAAGTCCGACGATACCGTGGGCCGCGTCAAGACCTACGAGTCCATCGTCAAGGGCGAGAACGTCCCGGTTCCGGGTATCCCCGAGTCC
Source organism: Collinsella sp. LCP19S3_D5 (assembly GCF_052121415.1). NCBI lineage: Bacteria > Bacillati > Actinomycetota > Coriobacteriia > Coriobacteriales > Coriobacteriaceae > Collinsella > Collinsella sp. LCP19S3_D5. The sequence goes on along the minus strand of NZ_JBQKEH010000006.1, from coordinate 34,289 downwards.
TTCAAGGTTCTCGTCAAGGAGATCCGTTCCCTCGCACTGGACATCGAGCCCATGCGCGATGCCGACGAGGACGCCTCCGCCCCCGTGACCGCCGAGGAGACCTCTGCCCTCGATGACCTGGCTGCGCTCGCCGGCGTTGACGCCGACGTCGAGGCCCAGGATGCCGAGACCGCCGAGGCGCCCGAGGCTGTCGCCGCCACGACCACTGATAAGGAGTAGTTGACTGTGGCAGATTTCGAAGCTACTGAATTTGACTCGGTAAAGATCTCCCTTGCCTCCGCCGACCAGATCCGTTCCTGGTCGCACGGTGAGGTCAAGAAGCCGGAGACCATCAATTACCGTACCCTCAAGCCCGAGAAGGACGGCCTGTTCTGCGAGAAGATCTTCGGTCCCGCCAAGGACTGGGAGTGCTCCTGCGGCAAGTACAAGGGCATCCGCTTTAAGGGCATCGTCTGCGAGCGCTGCGGCGTCGAGGTCACCTCGGCCAAGGTGCGTCGCGACCGCATGGGCCATATCGAGCTCGCCGCTCCCGTGTCCCACATCTGGTACTTCAAGAGCCCCACGAGCTTCCCGATGAGCCGTATGCTCGACATCAAGTCCAAGGACCTCGAGAAGGTTCTGTACTTTGCCAGCTACATCATCACCGAGGTCGACTACGAGGCTCGCGAGGCCGACGCTGACGACCTGCGCGAGGAGCTCGCCGCCGATCTGGAAGAGATCGATGCCGAGTGCGCCCGCCAGATCGAGTCCCTCAAGGAGCAGGGCAACCCCGAGAACTTTGACGAGTTCTCCGACGAGGAGCCGCTGACCCCCGAGGAGATCGCCTCCGGCATCGTCGACATCGAGGAAGAGTGCAAGGACGAGAAGCAGCTCCGCACGGACGCCTTCAACGCCTTCATGAAGCTCACCGAGCGCGACCTCATCTCCGATGAGCCGCTGTTCCGCGAGATGACCCGTTACTACTCCATGTACTTCAAGGGTGGCATGGGTGCCGAGGCCGTCCGCGACCTGCTCGCTGCCATCGACCTCCCCTCCGAGGCCGAGAAGCTCAAGGCCATCATCGCCGACGAGGACTCCCAGAAGCAGAAGCGCGAGAAGGCCGTCAAGCGCCTCGAGGTCGTTGACGCCTTCCTGAAGGGCGGCAACAGCCCCGCGAACATGATTCTGGATGTCATCCCGGTCATTCCGCCCGATCTGCGCCCGATGGTCCAGCTCGACGGCGGCCGCTTCGCCGCGTCCGACCTCAACGACCTGTATCGTCGCGTGATCAACCGTAACAACCGACTCAAGCGCCTGCTCGACCTGGACGCCCCTGCGATCATCGTGAACAACGAGAAGCGCATGCTCCAGGAGTCCGTGGACGCCCTGTTCGACAACGGCCGCCGTGGGCGCCCGGTCTCTGGCCGTGGTGGTCGCCCGCTCAAGTCGCTCGCCGAGGCCCTCAAGGGCAAGCAGGGTCGTTTCCGCCAGAACCTGCTGGGCAAGCGTGTCGACTACTCCGGCCGTTCGGTAATCGTTACCGACCCCAAGCTGCTGCTGCACCAGTGCGGTCTGCCCAAGACCATGGCGCTGGAGCTCTTCAAGCCCTTCGTCATGAAGCGCCTGGTCGAGCTTGGCAAGGTCGAGAACATCAAGGGCGCCAAGCGCGCTATCGACCGCGGTGCCACCTTTGTGTGGGACATCCTCGAAGAGGTCATCGACGGTCGTGTCGTGCTGCTCAACCGTGCACCGACCCTGCACCGTCTGTCCATCCAGGCCTTTGAGCCGGTGCTGGTCGAGGGCAAGGCTATCCACCTGCACCCGCTGGTCTGCGCGCCCTTCAACGCCGACTTCGACGGCGACCAGATGTCTGTCCACGTGCCGCTGTCCAGCCAGGCTCAGGCCGAGGCCCGCGTGCTCATGCTCTCTGCGAACAACCTGCGCTCGCCGGCATCCGGCAAGCCGGTCAACATCCCCTCGCAGGACATGATCATTGGTGTGTACTACCTGACCCAGGTCCGCGACGGTCTGCCGGGCGAGAACCACGTGTTCTCGAGCTTCGACGACGCGTTGCACGCCTATGACTGCCGCTCCGAGGTCGACATGCAGGCCAAGATTCAGGTCCGCGTGTCCGCCGAGAACGCCAACGTCATCAACGAGGACGGCACCCGTATCTTCCGCGTCAAGAACGGCAAGAACGAGTTCGTCGACTACGATGTCACCGGTAACAAGACCGCACGCTTCGAGACGTCTATCGGCCGCATCATCTTCAACCGCCAGTGCCTGCCCGAAGACTACGAGTTCATGAACTACAAGATGGTCAAGGGCGATGTGGCCAAGCTGGTTGCCGACTGCTGCGATCGTTACCCCGAGGCCAAGGTCGGCCCGATCCTCGACTCTATCAAGTACTCCGGCTTCCACTACGCTACCCGCGCCGGCCTCACCATCTCGGTGTGGGACGCTCTCATCCCTGCCGAGAAGCAGGAGCTGCTCGACCGCGCCCAGGCCAACGTCGACCAGATCAACGAGTACTTCGAGGAGGGCTTCATCAACGAGACGGAGCGCCACATCGAAGTCGTTAACGAGTGGACCGCTTGTACCGATAAGGTCGCAGCGCTCATGCTCGACATGTTCGACGAGGAGAACCCGCTGTACATGATGGCCGACTCCGGCGCCCGTGGTTCTAAGACCCAGCTGCGTCAGCTCGGCGGCATGCGTGGCCTGATGGCAGATATGTCCGGCGAGACGATCGACCTTCCCATTAAGGCGAACTTCCGCGAGGGCCTGCTGCCGCTCGAGTACTTCATTTCGACCTACGGCGCCCGTAAGGGCCTGGTCGATACCGCATCCCACACCTCGGACTCTGGTTACCTGACCCGTCGTCTGGTCGACGTGGCCCAGGACGTCATCGTCCGCGAGGAGGACTGCGGTACACACGAGGGCGTCACCTACAACCTCATCATTCCCGGCACCACCGACCTCAACACCGATCTTGTCGGCCGTTGCTTTATTGAGGACGTCGTGGCTCCCGATGGCACCGTGCTCTTTGAGCAGGACGGCTATATCGAGAAGGTCGCCGACATCCAGAAGATGGTCGATGCGGGCCTTAAGAAGGTCAAGCTTCGCGCGCTGCTCACCTGCCGCTCCAAGTACGGCGTGTGCCAGAAGTGCTACGGCTGGGATCTTTCCACCCGTCGTCCGGTCGCCATCGGTACCGCAGTCGGTATTATTGCCGCCCAGTCCATCGGCGAGCCCGGTACGCAGCTTACGATGCGTACCATTCACTCCGGCGGCGTCGCTGGCGTCGACGATATTACGCAGGGTCTGCCTACGGTCAGCCGTATGTTCGATATCGTCGGCAACGTCAACGAGAAGATCCTGGGTCGCGAGGCCGAGCTGGCTCCGTACTCCGGCCACCTCTCGATTAAGCCCGAGAAGTCCGAGTACGTGCTGACGCTCACCGACTCCGAGGATCACACCCGTGTCCTCGACGAGCGTCGCGTCCCCGCTTCGGTGCGCTTTATGCCCGAGATCGAGGACGGCTGCGAGGTTCGCGCCGGCGACCAGATCACCAAGGGCTTCGTCAACTTCCGCAACCTGCGCAAGCTGACCGACATCGAGTCGACGATGCACACCTTCGTCGAGAGCGTCAAGGACGTCTACACCAGCCAGGGCGTCGACCTGAACGACAAGCACATCGAGGTGCTCGCACGTCAGATGCTGCGTCGCGTTCAGATTACCAACCCCGGCGACTCCAAGTACCTGCTTGGTCAGTACGTCGACCGCTACGAGTTCGCCGACGAGGTCGAGCGCGTTGCCCGTCTGGGCGGTCAGGCTCCCGTGGCTGAGCCCGTCATCTTGGGTACGCTCAAGGTTGCGTCCAACATCGACTCCTGGCTGTCGAGCGCTTCGTTCATCCGTACCGCCGGCGTCCTTACCGAGGCTGCTATTGAGGGCAAGGTCGACCACCTGCTCGACCTTAAGTCCAACGTCATCGTCGGTAAGAAGATCCCGGCTGGTACCGGCCTCAAGCCGTACGCTAACGCCAAGCTGACGTATCGCACGGCCGACGGCTACGTGGACATCGATGGTCCGGCTTCGCCCAACGCCAAGTCGCTGCCCGAGTGGGCTCCCGTGGAGCTCAAGGACCTGGACGAGCGGCTCCCACAGCAGCTCGACTGGGCCGGCTACGACGAGTTTGGCGGTGCTGACGGTTCGTTCACCCGCAACGGCCACACCATCTCCGCCGAGAAGGCTCGCCTGTACCTGTTCGACGACCTGGGTGTGTCGCAGCGCTGGACCAACAAGTTCAGCGAGGTCGGCATCGAGACGGTCGGCGACCTGGTTGGCAAGTCCGAGGAGGATCTGCTGCGCATCGATGGCATCGGTGCCAAGGCGATCGAGGAGCTCCGTGACGGCCTCGAGGCTCACGACCTGCTCTACATCCTCGAGAACAACGACGACGTTGCCGACGAGGAAGACCTCTCGCAGCTGCTGCAGATGGTCTTTAGCCCCGACGGTCCGGATGACATCCTGCTGGGCACCTCCGCTCCGACGCATCACGCCGATGCCGACGAGGAGCTCCTGGGCGCCCCGATCGACGACAAGAAGGCTTCCGCCAACGGTGCCATCAACGAGGACATGGCTTCCCTCGACGAGCTGCTCAACCAGCTCGTGGACACCGACGACGCCGAAGAGGCCAAGGACAACGACGGGGAGTAATTTCCCAGTACGTTAACCGCCCTTCCAAAGACCCGCTTCCCAACAGGGGAGCGGGTCTTTTTTGTTGAGGAACGTTGCCCTGACGAGCACGTAGGATTTCCGGGACGGGCGGCCCAGGGGTTAAGTTTGTCGCGAGTTCCGCACGAGCCGGAGGCCACTTAATGTGGCCTCCGTGCGAGTCAGGACTGTAGAGCAGCAAACTTAACCCCTGGGCCGCCCGTCCCGGGATCCGCCCTCGCGCACAGGAGGGGATTCCTTTTGTGTAGGCTTTGCGGAAATGTGGCTATTTTAGGATACGCCCGGCGGCGTGGTCTGTTGACGACACAGCTAACGGCACGTATCCTATCGAACTGCGTGTTTCGTAGGGGGATGCTGACCCCTCGATTCAAGCCGTTGCACTTTACAGAAAGCTGGAATCATTCGAGAAGGAGTACGCTTTGCCTACTATTAACCAGCTGGTTCGCCAGGGCCGTCGTTCCGCGCCCAAGAAGTCCAAGAACGCTGCTCTGCAGCACAACTCCCAGAAGCGCGGCGTGTGCACCCGCGTCTTCACCACGAGCCCCAAGAAGCCGAACTCGGCTCTTCGTAAGGTTGCCCGTGTTCGCCTCGTCAACGGCATCGAAGTTACTGCTTACATCCCGGGTGAGGGCCACAACCTGCAGGAGCACTCCATCGTGCTCGTCCGCGGCGGTCGTGTTCGTGACCTCCCTGGTGTCCGTTATCACGTCATCCGTGGCGCCTACGATGCTGCTCCGGTCCAGAACCGTATGCAGGCTCGTTCCAAGTACGGTGCTAAGCGCCCCAAGGCCAAATAAGCCAGATAACGTTTTGATACTTTCGCCGTGTGCCGCCTAAGCGCCGCACGGTAGACACTTAAGGAGATTTCACATGCCGCGTCGTGCAGCAGCTAATCGTCGTGAGGTTCAGCCTGACGCCGTTTACAACAACCGCCTGGTGACTCAGCTCATCAACAAGGTCCTTCTTGACGGCAAGAAGGCCACCGCTGAGCGCATCGTTTACACCGCTTTCGAGATCGTTGCCGAGAAGTCCGAGGGTGGCGACGCTCTCGCTACCTTCAAGAAGGCTATGGACAACGTCAAGCCCACGCTCGAGGTTAAGCCCAAGCGTGTCGGTGGCGCTACCTATCAGGTCCCGATGGAGGTCAACTCCCGTCGTTCCACCGCTCTGGGCATCCGCTGGATCGTCAACTTCTCCCGCGCTCGCAAGGAGAAGACCATGGCTGAGCGTCTCGCAAACGAGATTCTCGACGCTTCCAACGGCCTGGGCGCTTCCGTCAAGAAGCGTGAGGACGTCTTCAAGATGGCCGAGGCCAACCGCGCGTTCTCTCACTATCGTTGGTAAGTTAAGGTAAGGAACTAACATGGCTAAGGCTAAGCACAAGCTTTCCGATACCCGTAACATCGGCATCATGGCCCACATCGATGCCGGTAAGACCACCACGACCGAGCGTATTCTTTACTACACCGGTAAGACCCACAAGATCGGTGAGGTCCATGAGGGCGCTGCCACCATGGACTGGATGGTTCAGGAGCAGGAGCGCGGCGTAACCATTACCTCCGCTGCTACCACGTGCTTCTGGAACAAGGACGGTAAGGACTACCGCATCCAGATCATCGACACCCCGGGCCACGTTGACTTCACCGCCGAGGTCGAGCGCTGCCTGCGCGTCCTCGATGGCGCTGTCGCCGTCTTCGACGCCGTTGCCGGCGTCCAGCCCCAGTCTGAGACCGTTTGGCGTCAGGCTTCTACCTTCAACGTTCCCCGCATCGCCTTCATCAACAAGTATGACCGCGTGGGCGCTGACTTCTTCAACGCTATCGAGACCATGAAGGATCGTCTCGACGCCAACGCCGTGGCCGCTCAGGTCCCGATGGGCGCCGAGGACAACTTCTGGGGCGTCATCGACCTGGTCACCATGACTGCATGGGACTTCAAGGCCGACGAGAAGGGCATGACCTACCCCGAGCCGATGGACGAGATCCCGGCTGAGTTCGCCGACATCGCTGCCACCAAGCGCGAGGAGCTCCTCGACGCCGCTGCCAGCTTTGACGACGAGCTCATGGAGAAGATCCTCATGGAGGAGGACTTCACCGTCGAGGAGCTCAAGGCTGCTCTGCGCAAGGGCGTTCTGGCCAACGAGCTCAACCTCGTCTTTGTGGGCTCCGCCTACAAGAACAAGGGCGTTCAGGAGCTGCTCGACGCTGTCGTCGACTACCTGCCCAGCCCGCTCGACGTTGAGGCCGTCACCGGTACCGATCCGGAAACCGGCGAGGAGATCGTGCGTCATCCCTCCTTCGACGAGCCCTTCTCCGGCCTGGTCTTCAAGATCATGACCGACCCGTTCGTCGGTAAGCTCACCTACGTCCGCGTTTATTCCGGTCGCGCCGAGTCCGGCTCCTACGTGGTCAACGCCTCCAACGGTCAGCGCGAGCGCCTCGGCCGCATCCTCGAGATGAACGCCGCCGAGCGTATCGACCGTGACGACGCTTGCGCCGGTGACATCGTCGCCTGCGTCGGCTTCAAGAACTCCACCACCGGTGACACCCTGTGCGCCGAGGGCAAGGAGATCGTCCTCGAGAAGATCGAGTTCGCTAAGCCCGTTATCGACGTTGCCATCGAGCCCAAGACCAAGGCCGAGCAGGACAAGATGTCCCTGGCTCTGACCAAGCTCGCCGAGGAGGATCCGACCTTCACGGTGTCCACCAACCACGAGACCGGCCAGACCATCATCGCCGGCATGGGCGAGCTGCACCTCGAGATCATCGTTGACCGTCTGCTCCGTGAGTTCAAGGTTGACGCTAACGTCGGTAAGCCCCAGGTTGCCTACCGCGAGACCGCTGGTCACGACGTCGAGAGGGCTGAGGGCAAGTTCGTCCGTCAGTCCGGCGGTCGCGGTCAGTACGGCCACGCCGTCATCAAGCTCGAGAAGATGGAGGAGGGCTTCGGCTACGAGTTCGTCAACGCTATCGTCGGCGGCGTCGTGCCCAAGGAGTACATCCCGTCCATCGACAAGGGCATCCAGGAGGCCCTGAACACCGGTGTTATCGCCGGCTTCCCGGTCCTCGACGTTAAGGTCACCCTGTTCGACGGTTCTTACCACGAGGTCGACTCCTCCGAGGCCGCCTTCAAGATCGCCGGTTCCATGGCTATCAAGGACGCCCTCAAGAAGTCCGATCCGCAGCTGCTCGAGCCGATCATGGCTGTCGAGGTCGAGACCCCCGAGCAGTACATGGGCGACGTTATGGGCAACCTCTCCGGTCGCCGCGGCAAGATCGAGGGCATGGAGGATCGCAAGAACACCAAGCTCATCCGTGCCAAGGTGCCGCTGGGCGAGATGTTCGGTTACGCTACCGACCTTCGCTCCCAGACCCAGGGCCGTGCATCCTACACGATGCAGTTCGACTCTTATGAGCCTGCGCCCAAGTCCATCGTGGACGAGGTCATGAGCAAGAACGCCTAAGTTCGAGCTCCCTGTTACGTAATCCGCGAGAACATCTCTCGCACTCTTTGGAGGTTTAAGTTGGCTACCCAGAAGATCCGCATTCGCCTCAAGGGCTATGATCACGAGGTCGTCGATCAGTCCGCGAAGCTCATCGTCGAGACCGCTCAGAAGACCGGCGCTCGCGTTTCCGGTCCTGTCCCCCTGCCCACCGAGCGCAACCTCTACACGGTCATCCGCTCGCCGCACAAGGACAAGGACTCCCGTGAGCAGTTCGAGATGCGCACCCACAAGCGCCTCATCGACATCCTCGACCCCACCTCGGGCACCGTTGATTCGCTCATGCGTCTCGACCTCCCCGCCGGCGTCGACATCGACATCAAGCTCTAAGCTTTTTGCTCGATAGTGCGATTTGTAAGGCCGCAGCCCTAAGGGTTGCGGCCTTTTTGTATCGATGGGGTAAAGGGTCTACACTACTGAGCTATTCGACAAACGAGTGTATGAGTAAAACTGTTGGGGGCAGATATAGATGGTCGAGTGGATCGTTCGTCGTGCGCAGGGCGACCGTGCGCGCGTGGGCACGTTGGCGGGCGTGGTGTGTATTCTCGCCAATGTGGCACTATGCGCTGCGAAGGGTGCAATTGGCGTGCTGTCGGGATCGGTTTCGATTGTGGCGGACGCCATGAACAACCTGTCTGACGCCAGCTCAAACATCGTGAGCGTGCTTGGCTTTAAGCTGGCGGGCAAGCCGGCAGACCCTGAGCATCCTTACGGCCATGGCCGCTACGAGTATCTCTCGGGTCTGGTCGTGGCGGCGCTCGTGCTGCTCATCGGCCTCGAACTGGTGAAGTCCTCGTTTGAGCGTATCGTCCACCCCGAACCCGTCGAGTTCTCGCTTGCCCTGGTGGCAGTCTTGGCGCTTTCGATGGTTGTTAAACTGTGGATGGCGGCCCTCAACCAAAAGCTCGGTGACCGTATTGAGTCTGAGACGCTGCATGCGACCGCGCAGGATTCCAAGAACGATGTCCTTGCCACAGGCGCCGTGTTAGCGTGCGCAATTGTTTCGCAGGTGACGCATATCAATCTTGATGCTTGGGTCGGCCTTGCCGTTGGCGCCTATATTGGCTGGAGCGGTTTTGAGCTCATCCAGGATACGGTGAGCCCGCTTTTGGGTCAGGCGCCCGATCCCAAACTGGTCGAACATATTCGCGGCAAGATCATGAGCTACCCTGGCGTTTTGGGCGTTCATGACCTAATGGTTCACGACTACGGTCCGGGCAGGAAGTTCGCAAGCGCTCACGCCGAGATGGCGGCCGAGGCCAGCCCGCTGGAAAGTCATGACACGCTCGACAACATTGAACAGGCATTTAGGGACGAAGACGACATGATTGTCACGCTTCACTACGATCCCATCGTGACCGATGACCCCAAGGTGGCGAGCATGCGCTTGCGCATTCACGCCATGGCCCAACAGATCGATAGCCGCCTTTCGATTCATGACCTGCGCTGTGTGCCGGGTCCTACGCACACCAACGTGATCTTTGACTGCGTGCGTCCCTCGGATTTGGGCATGGGGTCCGATGAGCTCAAGCACGCGTTGGCCCAGAGGGTCGAATCGGAATATCCCAAGTCGATTGCCAAGATTACGATCGACGAGGACTACGTAGGGCATACCCACGAGTAGGTCCGCGCCGGCAAAGCACGTTATACAGAAGGGGAGAATATGAAGAGGCTGTATCTGCTCCGCCACGGCCAGACGGAATTCAACGTAAAAAAGCTCGTCCAGGGTCGCTGTGATTCACCGCTTACCGATTTGGGCCGTCAACAGGCCCAAGCGGCAGCCGAATGGCTCAAAGCCCACGGCGTCGTCCCCGACAAAGTGGTCTCATCGCCTTTAGGCCGAGCCATGGACACGGCAAGTCTCGTCGCATGCGAGATCCTCGGTCCGGATGCGGCTGTCGAGCCCTGCGAAGGCATCATCGAGCGCGGCTATGGGACCTTCGAGGAAGGCCCGCACGACGCATTGCCTACCGACGTTTGGGATCCAGGCGAGGATTTGGTCCCCTTTGAAGGAGAAGGAAGCCGCGCGCTGCAAGAACGCATGGTAGACACCCTCACCAATATCATGGGCGCCGAGGGCATCGAAACCCTCCTAGCAGTAAGCCACGGCAGCGCCAGCCGCCAATTCATCAAGGCTGCAGCTCCAGAGGGCTTTGAGCTCCCAGCAAAACTCCCCAACTGCGCCATTATGATCTTCGATTTCGACGATGCGCGAGAAGAGGACGATACGCCCCAATGCAAGTTCACCTTGCAGCAAATTGTGGATCCCCAACAAAGTCATTAGCTGAGCGAGCAGAGTTAAGCAGACATCAACGTGGCGTTCCCAGTGTGCGGCGGAGGGGGCGGGCCTGAGACTTATTAAGGTTGTCGCGAGTTCCGCACGAACAGGAGAGCACTTAATGTGCTCTCCGTCGTGAGCAGGACTGTAGAGCAGCAACCTTAATAAGTCTCAGGCCCGCCCCCTCCGCCGCACACTGGGAACGTGCCACGCACTTTACCTGCGTAAACAATGTGAGTGAAATATGAATCTCGATGGATACGCCCGCAGCCGTGTATACTAAACAGCTGTGTGAAACCAGGGGAGTATTCTGGCTGGACAAAATGCCTGCTTAATAGGGTTGTCAGGTAGTCCGGACGCAATACAAGGCTGGGGAGCACGTCGTGTAAGTAGTGGTCCTCTAGGGGCGTACGCTCGGTGGTGTACGCATTGTCCCAAGACCACGCGAGAGTTGGGATCATATCTTGATCAGCATGATTCTCGGCCGCAAGATTGGCATGACCCAGGTTTGGGACGAGAACGACAACGTCGTTCCCGTCACGGTCATCCAGGCTGGCCCCTGCGCTGTCTCGCAGGTTAAAACTCAGGCAACCGACGGCTATGACGCCGTCCAGATCGGTTTCGGCGACATCAAGGCCAAGAACGTGAACAAGCCCATGGCTGGTCACTTCGCCAAGGCCGGCATCGAGCCTGTCCGCTTCCTTCGTGAGGTCCGCGTCGAGAACGGCGAGGAGCACAAGGTCGGCGAGGTCGTCACCGTCGCTGATTTCGCTGATGTCGAGAAGGTCGACGTCATCGGTACCTCCAAGGGTAAGGGCTTCCAGGGTCGCATCAAGCGCTGGGGTCAGCGCCGCGGTCCTATGACGCATGGTTCTCACTTCCAGCGTCACCCCGGTTCTATCGGTCAGTGCGCCTATCCTGCGCGCGTCCTCAAGGGCGTCAAGATGGCTGGCCACATGGGTAACGAGCGCGTTACCGTCAAGAACCTTTCCGTTGTCCGCATCGATGCCGAGCAGAACCTCATCTTGGTCAAGGGCGCTGTCCCGGGTGCCAAGAATGGTCTCGTCGCCATCCGTATGGCCTAAGGGCCCAGCCCATTTAGCCCAGCGTCATACCAAGGAGAACACTTAAATGGCAAAGTTTGAAGTAAAGAACAGCGAGGGCAAGAAGGTCGCCGAGGCCGAGCTCGCCGCTGAGGTGTACGGCATCGAGCCGAACATCCACGTTATGCACCACATCGTCAAGTGCCAGATGGCCTCTTGGCGTCAGGGCACCCAGTCCGCTAAGGGCCGCTCTGAGGTTTCCGGTGGCGGCAAGAAGCCTTGGCGTCAGAAGGGCACCGGTCGTGCCCGCCAGGGTTCCATCCGTGCTGCCCAGTGGCGTCACGGTGGCGTTGTCTTCGCCCCCAAGCCCCGTTCCTACGCTAAGCGTATGAACAACAAGGAGGTCAAGCTGGCTATGCGCTCTGCGCTGTCCGCCAAGCTGGCCGATGGCGAGCTCGTGCTCGTCGACGACTACGGCTTCGAGAAGCCTTCCACCAAGGCTGCCGTTGCCATGCTCAAGGCTCTTGGCCTTGAGGGCAAGCGTCTGACCATCATCGTTCGCGATGAGGACGTCAACGCCTACCTGTCGTTCCGCAACATTCCCAAGACGTTCATCATCACTGCCGACGAGGCCAACACCTATGATCTCGTCAACAACAACGCTGTGCTGATGCCCGCCGACATCGCCGCTCACTTCGGGGAGGTGCTTGCATAAATGACCGCCCACGAGATCATCATCCGTCCGATCGTGTCCGAGCGTTCCTTCTCCGGCATGGAGCAGAACAAGTACACGTTCGAGGTCGCCAAGGATGCTAACAAGTATCAGATCAAGGACGCTGTCGAGGAGATCTTCGGCGTCAAGGTCGTTCGCGTGAACACCCTGACGGTCAAGCCCAAGACCAAGCGCGTGCGCTATGTCGCCGGCAAGACCCGTTCTTGGAAGAAGGCCATCGTTACGCTGGCCGAGGGCGACACCATCGAGGTCTTTGGCAACCAGGCCTAAGACTCGCTGCTGTTGAGTGAGCTCATGCCTCCCAAATAGGGGAGGCGAGAGCTCAAGGTTTTGGGCGTATAAAATGGACACGCCCGGAACCGTGTATACGTCCGGTGTCATCGCACCCGAGGCAGAACCTCGAATCCCTGTCTGCGATGGCTAACGGATACCTATTGAAAGGGATTGTAATGGCTGTAAAGCACCTTAAGCCGACCTCCGCTGGTAGGCGTTGGCAGACGATCTCCGACTTCTCCGAGATCACCTGCACCAAGCCCGAGAAGTCTCTTCTCGAGCCCCTGCCCAAGAAGGCCGGTCGTAACAACAACGGCCGCATCACCACCCGCCACCAGGGCGGCGGCGTGAAGCGTCGTTACCGCGTGATCGACTTCAAGCGCAACAAGGACGGCGTGCCCGCCAAGGTTGCCACGATCGAGTACGATCCGAACCGTTCCGCTCGCATCGCTCTGCTGCACTATGCTGACGGTGAGAAGCGCTACATCCTGGCCCCCAAGGGCCTCGAGGTCGGTCAGACCGTCATGTCCGGTTCTGACGCCGACATCAAGCCGGGCAACGCTCTGCCCCTCGCCGACATCCCCGTCGGTACGCTCATCCACGCCGTCGAGTTCCAGCCGGGCAAGGGCGCCGCTATCGCCCGTTCCGCCGGTAACTCCTGCCAGCTGATGGGTAAGGAGGGCAAGTACGCCATCGTCCGTATGCCTTCCTCCGAGATGCGCCGCATCCTCGTTACCTGCCGCGCCACCGTCGGTGAGGTCGGCAACGCCGATCACGCCAACATCGTCATCGGCAAGGCCGGCCGTAAGCGTCACATGAACGTGCGCCCGACCGTCCGCGGTACCGTTATGAACCCTGTCGACCACCCGCACGGCGGTGGCGAGGGCAAGAACCACACCTCTGGTCGTCCCTCTGTTACCCCCTGGGGTAAGCCGACGAAGGGCCTTCGTACGCGCAAGAAGAAGAAGGTCTCGAACCAGCACATCATTCGTCGCCGTAAGAAGTAATTTCGGATACCGAGTTTTAGGAGAAAGCACTTATGAGCAGAAGTCTCAAAAAGGGCCCGTTCGTGGAGACTCGCCTTCTCTCGCGTATCACCGCGATGAACGAGGCTGGCAAGAAGGACGTCGTGAAGACTTGGTCCCGCGCGTCCACCATCTTCCCCGAGATGGTTGGTCACACCATCGCCGTCCACGACGGCCGCAAGCATGTGCCCGTGTATGTTACCGAGTCCATGGTTGGTCACAAGCTCGGCGAGTTTGCGCCGACTCGTACGTTCCGTGGCCACAAGGCCAAATAGGGGGTTAACCGTAAATGGCAACTAAGTCTATTGAAACTGAGGCCACCGAGGTTCGCGCCGTCGCTAAGTACGTGCGTGTTTCCCCCAGCAAGGCCCGCCTGGTGGTCGATCTGATCCGCCGCAAGCCTGTCGCTCAGGCCTTCGACATCCTCCACTTCTGCGACCGCGCCGTCGCCGTGGATGTCGAGAAGGTTCTCCGTTCCGCCGTTGCGAACGCCGAGAACAACAACGGTCTGCGTGCCGACAACCTGGTTGTCGCTGCTGCCTATGTTGACGAGGGTCCGACGCTTAAGCGCATCCGTCCCCGCGCCAAGGGTTCCGCTTCTCGCATTCTGAAGCGTACTTCCCACATCACCGTCGTCGTTGCTCCTCGAAAGGAGGCGTAAAGCTGTATGGGTCAGAAAGTCTACCCCACCGGCTTCCGTCTTGGCATCACCGAGAACTGGCGCTCCCGCTGGTTCGCAGAGAAGGATTACGCTAAGACCCTCGGTAACGATCTCGAGATCCGCAAGTACCTCGAGAAGCGTCTCTCCCGCGCAGCTGTCTCCCGCGTCGAGATCGAGCGCGCTGGCGATAAGGTGAAGGTCATCATCTTCACCGCTCGCCCCGGCGTTGTCATCGGTAAGAAGGGTGCCGAGATCGATACCCTCCGCACCGAGCTCGAGAAGGTCGCTGGCGTCTCCAAGGGCCAGCTCTCCGTCGACGTTGTCGAGATCAAGCGCCCCGAGCTCGACGCCAACCTCGTTGCTCAGTCTATCGCTGAGCAGCTCGAGGGCCGCGTTGCCTTCCGTCGCGCTATGCGCAAGGCTGTCCAGTCCGCCCGCAAGGCCGGCGCTAAGGGCATCCGTATCCAGTGCTCCGGTCGTCTCGGCGGTGCCGAGATGGGCCGTCGTGAGTGGTACCGTGAGGGTCGCGTGCCTCTGCACACCCTCCGTGCCAAGATCGACTACGGCACGGCTGTCGCCAGCACCACCATGGGTGCCTGCGGCGTGAAGGTCTGGATCTACCTGGGCGAGAAGCTCCCGGGCCAGCCTGTTCCCAACCCTGCACTCGAGGGCTCTTCCCGTCCTCGTCGTCGTAACTCCGAGAGGAGGGGTCAGTAGTGCTTGCCCCTAAGCGTATTCTTCACCGCAAGGTGCAGCGTGGCTCCATGAAGGGCCAGGCCAAGGGTAATACCGAGCTGCATTTCGGCGAGTTTGGTATCCAGGCTCTCGAGGCCCATTGGATCACCAACCGTCAGATCGAGGCCGCTCGTATTGCCATGACCCGCTACATGAAGCGTGGCGGTCGTGTCTACATCACGATCTTCCCCGATAAGCCCATCACTAAGAAGCCTGCCGAGACTCGCATGGGTTCTGGTAAGGGTAACCCCGAGGAGTGGGTGGCCGTCGTCAAGCCCGGCCGCATCATGTTCGAGGTCAAGGGCGTGCCCGAGGAGGTCGCTCGCGAGGCTCTGCGTCTGGCGCAGCACAAGCTCCCCATCAAGACCAAGATCGTCGCTAAGCCTGCCGCTACAGAGACGGCCGAGGAGGAGAACTAATGAAGCCCGCAGAGATTCGTGAGCTCTCGGACGCTCAGCTCGTTGAGAAGCTGAAGGAAATGCGCGCCGAGCTCTTTAACCTTCGTTTCCAGATGGCCACCAGCCAGCTGGACAACACCGCTCGCGTCAACACCGTGAAGAAGGACATCGCTCGC
Organism: Collinsella sp. LCP19S3_D5; assembly: GCF_052121415.1. NCBI lineage: Bacteria > Bacillati > Actinomycetota > Coriobacteriia > Coriobacteriales > Coriobacteriaceae > Collinsella > Collinsella sp. LCP19S3_D5. The sequence continues at coordinate 18,746 of NZ_JBQKEH010000006.1, read as the reverse complement.
GTCCTCACGGAGCAGCGCGCCCGCGAGATCGCAGCGGAGAAGTCCGCTGTCGCCGAGTAGGACCTAAGGAGAGAACATGACTGATTCGCGTAACTCGCGTAAGGTCCGTACGGGTGTCGTTACCTCCGTCTCCGGTGCCAAGACCATCGTTGTCACCATCACCGAGCGCAAGCGTCACCCCAAGTACGGCAAGATGATGACCAGCTCCAAGAAGCTGCACGCTCACGACGAGGAGTGCACGGCTGGCGTGGGCGATACCGTCCGCGTTATGGAGACCCGTCCTATGTCCAAGATGAAGCGTTGGCGCCTCATCGAGGTCGTCGAGCGCGCTAAATAAGCAGTCGCTCTTACGACTTGTACGTTTCCGAAGATGTGCGTATGCCTGGCTTGCATACCACGGGCCGCATAAAGGCTGCGCACCTCTCTTCGGTTCTTAGTTCGGAGGAACATCTACCATGATTCAGATGCAAACCATGCTGAACGTCGCCGACAACTCCGGCGCTCGCAAGATTCGCTGCATCAAGGTGCTTGGCGGTTCCAAGCGTCGTTATGCAGGCATCGGCGATGTGTTCATCGGTGCTGTCCAGGAGGCTACCCCTGGCGCCAACGTCAAGAAGAAGGACGTTGTCCGTTGCGTCGTCGTTCGCACCGTTAAGGAGATCCGCCGCAAGGATGGCTCCTACATTCGCTTTGATGATAACGCCTGCGTTGTCATCAACAACGATGGTTCGCCCGTCGGCACCCGTATCTTCGGGCCCGTCGCTCGCGAGCTTCGTGACAAGAAGTACATGAAGATCGTCTCGCTCGCTCCCGAGACCCTGTAGTTAGGGGAGATATATGTATATCAAGAAGGGCGATAAGGTCCAGGTTCTCTCTGGTAAGGATCGCGGCAAGCAGGGCGTTGTCCTGCGTGCTCTCCCCGCCGAGAACAAGGTCGTTGTCGAGGGCGTTTCGGTCGTCAAGAAGGCCGTCAAGCCCAACGCTGCCAACCAGCAGGGCGGCATCGTTTCGCAGGAGGCTCCTATCGATGCCTCCAACGTCAATCTCGTTTGCCCCGAGTGCGGTAAGGTTACCCGCGTCGGTCACGAGAAGGACGGCAAGAACAAGCTGCGCGTCTGCAAGAAGTGCGGTCACAAGTTCTAAGCTGCCCGCAACATCTAAGTTGCTAGCAAAGGCCCGGATGCCACGGCACCCGGGCCTTTTTCTATCCCTACTCATTGGGGTCAGACTTAAATGAGTGGCTACTCATTGGGGACAGACATAAATGACTAGTCGTTGGGGACGTTCTTAAACGGCTAGTTGATGGGGACAGTCTTGCCACGAAAGCGTCGTACGGGGAACGCCCCCAGGTTTCGGCAGCCTGGGACAGTCCCTATGTGCCGGCAGTTAGGGATGGTCTTTTGATGTCTGATGCCCCTAGGGGGCAGAGTAAGACAGCCTGCTTTGCCTTTAGGGGTTTTGGTATTCCACCTTTTTATGCATCATAACGATCGTTGCATGCGTATTTACGCACAGAGTCTTGCGCGATAATGCGCATAGGCGCGCAAATATCTGCAAACTATGGTTAAATAATAACCGATAAACAAATAAACACGCAAATACAAGCAAATACGCGCAAATTTGTGCGAATATAAGGCTGTTGGAAATGAAGAACTTCCGATGACTCAGGAGGCACATGATGACAGATTCCAAACAGGCTCCGCTCGACGCCGAAGCAGCCGCTAAGGCGGCGTTTGCCTCGGTCCAGGATCAACCGTTCCCTAACGACATCTTTACGGCTCCCGAGCTTCGTTGGGCTGTGATCGGCTGCGGCGTTATCGCCAACCAGATGGCCCAGTCTCTCGCCCTTGCCGGCCGCAAGCTTGCGGGCGTCGCCAACCGTACGCTCTCCAAGGCTCAGGCTTTTGCCGAGCAGTATGGCGTCGAGAAGGTGTACGAGACGGTTGAGGACCTCTACGCCGATCCCGACATCGACGCCGTTTATATCACCACGCCGCATAACACGCATATCACCTACCTGCGCGCCGCTCTGGCAGCTGGCAAGCACGTGCTTTGCGAAAAGGCCATCACCCTCAACTCCGCCGAGCTCGACGAAGCGCGTGCCATTGCCGACGAGCATAACGTGGTCCTTATGGACGCCACCACGGTGCTCCACATGCCCTTGTATCGGGAGCTGCGTCGCCGCATGGATGCCGGCGAGTTTGGCCGCATGAACCTCGCTCAGCTCAACTTTGGCAGCTACAAGGAATACGGCGACCTGACCAACCGTTTCTACAACCGCAACCTTGCTGGCGGTGCCATGCTCGATATTGGCGTCTATGCCCTGTCCGTCATGCGCCTCTTTATGGCAAGCCAGCCTGTTGAGGTCGTTTCGCTCGGCAACACCTGTGAGACCGGCGTTGACGTTGCGGGCGGCATCGTCTGCCGTAATGCCGAGCAGCAGCTGGGCGTGGTGAGCCTTACGCTCCACTCCAAGCAACCCAAGCGCTCGGTCATCAGCTTCGATAAGTGCTATATCGAGGTCAACGAGTATCCCCGCGCCGATCACGCGACCATCGTGTGGACTGCGGACGGGCACCGTGAGGAGGTCCACACCGGCACCGAGGCTTACGCCCTGTGCTACGAGATGGCCGACCTGGAGAAGGCCGTTGCCGGCGATGATTCGAAGCGCGAGCTTCTGGATTATGCTTCTGATGTTATGGAGCTTATGACCAAGCTCCGCGCCGACTGGGGAGTCGTGTACCCCGAGGAGGAGTAAGCGATGCTTGCGGAGGATAGGCTCAACGCGATCGTGTCGATGGTCCAGCAGGCTGGCTCGGTTACTGTGCAAGAGCTTGCCGATACCCTGGGCGTGACGGCGTCTACCATTCGGCGCGACCTGCAGACGCTCGATCGAGCACACCGTATCGCCAAGGTCCACGGCGGAGCGACAAGTCTTGAGCGCGCGCACGTGACGCGCGACCTAACGCTCAATGAGCGCAGCGACCTCCATAACGACGATAAGGAGCGTATCTGCGCCCGTGCGGCGGCGCTGGTGGAGCCCGAGAGCTTTGTGTACATCGATTCGGGCTCGACGACGCTCAAGCTCATCGAGCATCTTCCACACCTTGAAGATGTCACCTATGTGACCGATTCCGTGCTCCATGCTCAGCACCTCGCTTTGCGCGGCATGCGTACCGTGGTACTAGGCGGTGAGCTCAAGCCCGAGACCGAAGCACTCGTTGGCCCCGATGCCTTGGCAACCTTAGACCGCTACAACTTTAACTGTGGCTTTTGGGGTTCTAACGGCATTGCCGCCGAGCAGGGCTTCACGGCGCCCGATATCGAGGAAGCGCAAGTAAAGCGCATCTCGATGCGCCATACGGCCAAGCGCTTTGTAATCTCGGACGCCAGTAAATTTGGCATGGTGGCGCCTGTCAAGTTCGCGGACTTTCGCGACGCAACGATTATTACCGCGGGCGAGGTGCCCGCCAAGTATCGGGCAATGGACAACGTCATCACGGTCTAGCGACGGGACAAGGCCAAAACCATCACAAAGGTGCCTGTCCCCATTGTGGTGGTTCGTAACGAAAACCGAGTAGTTTTCTCAATAGAAAAGCGGCAACGTCCATCACAGGCGTTGCCGCTTTCGTTGTCCGCCGGTTTGTCTAAGTCTGTAACAACTGGACCGTTAAAAGTGGGTTAGATGTTACAGATTGAGATACTTCCGAACCGCGCCATCCCTTTGTCTCAATCTGTAACATCTGGGACCGATTTTGCCGAGTTATTGTTACAGATCGAGATTTTCCCTTGAGGGGGATTTGAATGTCTCGATCTGTAACAGAGAGACCGGAAAATGGGTTCTAACTGTTACAGATCGAGACGTTTTGGCGCCGCGGCTGAGCCATCGTGGCGGCTTGACGTTTGCCCAGATAAAACCTGCCAAAATAAACCTGTCCCTTTTTGGCAGATTTTAGGGCTCCCAGGGGCAGGGGGCTTCGATGTAGATGTGCTCGCCGGTTACGGGATGGGTAAAGGATACGCTGTGGGCGTGGAGCATGAGGCCACAGGGGCGCGGCGTTCCGTACAGGTCGTCGCCAACCAGGGGATGGCGCTCGCTTGCCAGGTGCACGCGGATCTGGTGTTTGCGGCCCGTGAGCAGCTCAACATCGATATACGAACGGGCGGGCAGGCCTCGACGGCTCTTAAGGCGCTTGAGCACCTTGACGCGCGTCAGCGACGGCTTGCCGCTGGCGCCGACGCGCATCTTGCGGCTATCGTGGCGGTCGCGGGCGATGGGCTTGTCGATGAGCTTTTCGTTCCAGTCGATCTTGCCCTCGGCGAGCGCCAGATAGTGCTTTTCGAATGCGTGGTCGATCACCATCTGGTCAAAGGCGGGCTGCGTCTGCTTGTCGAGCGAGAACAGCACCACGCCGGTGGTGTCGCGGTCCAGGCGATTGAGCGGCTGCATGTCGGTCGCGGCAAAGCCGTCGCCCATCGCCAGCAAAAGGTCGCTGGCATAGTCGGTAAGCGTGCGCTCGCCGGTGCCGTCGCCGTGGACGATCATGCCGGCGGGCTTATCGATGGCCATGAGCCAGGCGTCGCAGTAGAGGACTTGGGGTTCTTCGTTCACATGTAAGCCTTTCGGTTAGCTAATTCCCACAAACATGCAGCCCGAAGTGGCGCCGCGCAGGCGGGCGGCGGGCTTACGGCCGGCCTGCGCGGCCTCGACGGCTCGACGGACGCGTGCGACGGCGCGGCCAATCTCATCGGCCTCGAGCAGGGTTCCGTCGACCATGAGACGGCGCACGCCGGCGTCGAGCAGCTGTGGAACCTGCGGTGTGAGGTCGATGGGGTAGGCGTCGTACAGGCGCGAGCGGCCGTGGATGTCGGTACGCACCGGCATGACCTTGCCGTCGATATTCTTGAGCGACAGCTTGCGGGCGCGCAGGCGGCAGTTGGCGCAATCGTGGATGCAGCCATTGGCCACCTGCAGGATACAGTGCTCGCTCGTCATAACGCGCGGGCGGCCGAAAACGGTGATGCCCAGGGCCGCGGGCGCGGAGGTACCAAGCGAGATGATCTCGTCGAGCGTGATCTCGGGCGAGAGCCAAAACGCCGCGGCTCCGCGCTCGGCAAGTGCCTCCATGCAAGGCGTGTTGTGCACGGGTAGGCAAGAGCGAATCTCGGCCGTGGCACCAACCTGGGCGGCCAGGGCAAGCTCAGAGATGTTGCCAATAGCGACCGTGGCACCGGCAACGACCCACGGGTCGACGCGCGCGTGGTCGACGGCGCGGCAGACCTCATCGAGCACGGGAACAATACCCTGCTCAAACGCATCGGCGGGGGAGAGCTCGGCCGCATCGAGCGCGTCGGTGGTCATGTAGATGCGCACGGCGCCCTCCGCGCGCGCGGCCTCGGCGGCCTCGAGCGAGGTGACGGTGGCGCAGATCTGCGGCTCATCGCGGTAGTGCTCGGGCGCGGGGCGGGAATCACTGGTGACAATCGCCGGCAGCTCGAGCGTGTGGGCGCGCTCGTCATAGGGCGCCAGAATGGCCTTCTCGAGCGCCTTGCAAGCGGCGGCGCGCACCTTGTGCACAGCGGAGAAACCCATGCCACAGCCCTCATCGAGCACCACGTCAAAGCTCGCGGCCTCAAAGGGCGAGGAACCCATGCGGCCCACATGCTCCACCAGATCGGATGCCTCGACGGCGCGGGTCTTGGCGGCCTCGACGGTAAAGCCGGTGGCGGTGGCGGTGAGCGTGGGGTCGTCGCAGCAGGTGAGCGTGACGGTAAACGGCTCGCCTAGGCGCGCCGCGACGGACACGTCTACGGCGCGGCGGCGCAGCACGTCGCGCTTGAGCGCGGCGCCGGCAGCGTCAATGGCGCGCTGGCTGCGAATCACACGCACGCGGCAGCCCTCGGGCATACTACGGGGAACGCGGCACTCGATGATGTCGCCGGCGGCGGCATCATCGGCGGCGATGGTGGTCAGGAATTGGTCGAACTCATCGTCGTGACGAAGCTCCAACAGGTCGCCCTTGCCCACGGGCTCAAACAGCTCAATGCGGGCGATGGCGGCGCGGCGACGACGGTCGTCGGGTTTGAGCCCGCGCACGTCGCGGTTGGCCATACGGCTGCCCAGCACCGTGCCCACAATCTGGCCGCGGTTGTTGGAGCGCTCGTAACTCATCATCTCGTCGCCCGAGGTGCCGTCCTGATAGGCGTGCGTAAAGTCGCGGTTAAAGCAGCGCTTGAGTTGGCGCTGGCGAGCGGCGTCCTCGTCCTTATCTACGACGGCCCCGGCCAGCATGTCATCGATCTGATGACGATACACATCGACGATGGAGTACACGTAATCGGGCGCCTTCATGCGGCCTTCGAGCTTGAGCGATGCGGCGCCGGCGTCATACAGGCGGCGAACAAGCTGTGAAGTGTTGGTATCGCGCGGGCATAGCGCGCGCTCGCGACCGGCAGGGGAGAGCGAGTGGCCGTTTTCGTCAATTAGCTCGTAAGGCAGGCGACAGGGCTGGGCGCACATGCCGCGGTTGGCCGAGCGGCCCGCCATGGCAAAGCTCGAGAGCAGGCACAGGCCCGAGTAGCAAAAGCAGATGGCGCCGTGGCTAAAGACCTCCAGGTCAACGTCGGGCGCGGCGTCGTGGATGGCGGCGATCTCGTCGATGGAAAGCTCGCGCGAGAGGGTCACGCGGTCGGCGCCCTGCTCGCGGCACCAGATGGTTCCGCGGTCATCGTGGATGTTCGCCTGGGTCGAGATATGGGTCTCGATGCCGGGCATGGTGCGCTTGACCTCAAAGAACAGGCCCCAGTCCTGGATAATGAAGGCGTCGGCGCCCAGCGTGGAGCAGCGATGGATGAGCTGCAGCGCATCGCTCATCTCGGACTGCTTGATGACGATGTTGACCGTGACGTAGACGCGCGAGCCGGCCAGGTGCGCGGCGCGGCAGGCCTGTTCAAAGGCCTCATCGGTAAAGTTGGTGGCCTTGCGGCGGGCGTTGAAGCTGCCCATGCCACAGTAGATGGCGTCTGCCCCGGCGGCGAGCGCGGCGGCAAAGGGCTCCGGGCCTCCGGCGGGGGCCAAGAGCTCGGGCCTGCGGTTGGTGGTTCGGCTGGCGGTTGCGGTCATATCCTGCCTTTCAAAATGCTCAGATACTCAAAAGTATAGTGGCACCGTCGCGATGGGCGATGCCCGCAGCCTAAGCAGGACAAAGTCTTCAGTAGCCTGGGCTGGCTGACCCGGTGGAGAACCGTTCGGCGGTTCGGGGAAACCGTTGGGCGATAAAATATTCTCGCATCATGATAATTATCTTGCAGTGGGCGAAATCATCCCCTACTATCCCAATCAAGCGCGGTGTTCAGACCGAACTGTGCCTCCCGGTGCGAACGCCGCGCTCACGCTCTCTATTTGATCGTAAGGAGAAAAACATGAGCAAGACCGTCGTGTCTTCCGATAACGCGCCCGCAGCCATCGGTCCGTATTCCCCCGGTATCCAGACCGGCAACATGGTGTTCCTGTCCGGCCAGCTGGGCATCGATCCCGCAACCGGCAAGCTGCCCGAGGGCATCGAGGCCCAGACCAAGCAGTCCCTCGCTAACGTCGAGGCCCTGCTGACCGCTGCCGGCGCTACGTTTGCCGATGTCGTCAAGACCACGGTCTACCTGGCTGACATCGCCGACTTTGCCGCCGTGAACGAGATTTATGCCTCCAAGTTTGAGGCCCCGTTCCCCGCGCGCAGCGCTTTCCAGGTTGCCGCTCTTCCGGCTGGCGGTCTGGTCGAGATCGAGGTCGTCGCCGCTCTCTAAGGCGTTGGCAACAACTAAACATGACATGCAAAAAGACCCTGCAGCGCGTGTGAGCTGCAGGGTCTTTTGTCACGTGACGGATTGCTTGCGGAGCCACCAAGGGCAGTCTTTTTGGGACGGGGCCATTTTAGCTACCCCTATATGCAGGATTGATTTTACTTGCGGCTCATCGAAATCGTGGGCAGAGGGAGGGTAGCTAAAAGAGCCCCGTCCCAAAAAGACTGCCCGCGCTCCATTTTGCTCGTTAGCCCTCCTTGCGAACTTTTTGCAGGTAGCGGTAGACGCTGGGCTCCGAGATGCCCAGTGCGGTGGCAGCGCAGGCAACAGCGCCCTTGAGCATAAATACGCCGTTGCCGTTAAGGTGGCGAATAACGTCCACGCGATCGGCCTGCCCAAGCGAGGCGACATCCTGGCCGCGGCTTTCGAGCAATTCGGAAATGCTGTGGTCGATGAGCTCCTGTGTAGACTCCGAAAGAATTTCGACCTCGATAGACGCGGGCTCCGCCTGCCTTGGCACAGCGTCGAAGCAGGCCATGAGCTGCTGAGCCATGGCGTTGATGGAGCGTACCGTGGAAAGATCGGTGTTGACGCAGAGCATGCCGACGATCTCGTTATCCTCGCGAATAAAGTACGTTGCGGATTCCAACGTCTTGCCACCGGCACCGCGCCCCTCGTAGCCCGTAATAAACGGCAGGTCGCGATACTTGGGATCGTGCATGATCTTGAGTGCCAGATCGGTGGCGGGACCGCCGACCTTGCGGCCGCTCACGATGCCGTTGCGGATATCGACGATGGCGTGGTCGGGATCCGAGAAATCGTGCAGCACGATTTCGCTGTTTTTGCCGAGTATCTGCTCCAGGAAATCGACCATCGGCAAAAAGCGACGTACAGTCTCGTTCACGGGCAACTCCTTTGGATGAAATCGGAAGTTTCATAACAATTTTTTCTCATGGTAACACGGTGTCTATTGACTCGTATATTCGCAGGTACATTGCGTAATACAGACGAACGGTAGGATTTTGGCGGTAAGCGGTCGACCAAAAGAAAAGTTAGATGCTATTTTGAACAGACACTTTCCTGACCTGCGGAAATGCGTTGTCTAAGCTAAAAAATAGTCTGATAACAAAAAATTATTATTGAGAATGAGAAAATTCTTTAATACGATATTCACCGAAGGCACAACCTCAACCCCGCACTGCGTCACAATAGAGCGCTAGATGCGAAAACAACGACTTCGAGGATTGGTGGTCAAATGGCCCAGGAGACGGTTACGAACGGCACTGAAGCCCTGTTCACTCGCGAAGGCATGCCGCCCGTTAAGGAAATGATTCCGTGTGCCCTTCAGCACGTGCTGGCATCGTTTGCCGGCATCATCACCCCGGCGGTCATCATGGCCGGCGTCTACGGCTTTAACAGCCAGCAGAGCACCGACATCATTCAGGTTGCGCTCATTCTTTCGGCAATCGATACGGCCCTTCAGGCCTTCGCTCCCTTCCGCCGCATCGGCGGCGGCCTGCCCATCGTCATGGGCGTCTCGTTCGCGTTCCTGCCGGCCCTGCAGGCTATGGGCGCCTCGGGCTTTAGCTTTGGTGCGCTGCTGGGCGGCGAGATTGTCGGCGGTGCCGTCGCGGTCCTCTTTGGTCTGGCCTACAGCAAGATTAAGTGGCTGTTCCCGCCCGTCGTGACCGGTACGGTCATCTTCTCCATCGGCGTCTCCCTGTATCCCACGGCCGTCAAGTATATGGCCGGCGGTATGGGCACGCCGCTGTGGGGCACCCCGCAGGCCTGGTGCGTCGCTCTTATCACCTTCGCCGTGGTCTTCGCGCTCGCCAACTTTGGCAAGGGCACGTTCAAGCTGGGATCCGTGTTCTTTGGCATGATCGTTGGCATGCTCGTCTCCATCCCCTTTGGCATGATCGACTTCTCCAGCGTCGCCACCGCTCAGGTCTTCGCCCTTCCCAAGCTCATGCCCTACGCGCTCGAGTTTGATCCCGAGGTCTGCATTACCCTCGCCGTCGTGTTCCCCATGGTTGCCATCCAGGTTATCGGCGATGTCTCCGCCGCCTGCCTGGGCTCCATCGACCGCATGCCCACCGAGCGCGAGCTCTCCGGCGCTATCGTGTCCCAGGGCCTCACCTCTATGGTCGGCGGCCTGCTGGGCGGTCTTCCCACCAGCGCCCTTGGCCAGAACGTGGGCATCATCTGCTCCAACAAGGTCGTCAACAAGTGGGTCTTTGTGATCATCGCGTCCGTCTTTGCCATCGCCGGCCTGTTCCCGCAGCTTTCTGCCGTCCTTTCCGCCATCCCGCAGCCCGTCATCGGCGGCGCGACCGTCGGCGTCTTTGGCACCATCACCATGAACGGCGTGCGCATGTTCACCCGCGAGGGCCTTACGCAGCGCACTACCACCATCGTCGGTACCTCCGTCGTCTTTGGCCTGGGTATCTGGATGGCCAGCGGTTGCCTTGCCGGCGAGGGTATGCCCACCTGGGTGTCCACCGTCATCGGCTCCAATGCCGTAACCCCCACCGCCATCATGGCCATTGTCCTTAACCTGATTCTTCCGCAGACGCCGGTCGTGGCTCAGCACATCGATGCCGCCAAGGATGCCGCTGTGGATCTGGTCTTGCCCGAGAGCAAGAAGTAACCCATTTGGTGCTATTCGTCGGCGGACGTATCGCCTCGTCCGCCGATGTCATGCGGCGCCAAGCCGCACTTCAAAGGGCTTGTCCCTTTGGTGAAGCGTTGACGGGAGAGGGCCCGTTTCCGGTGTAGGCCGGCGCTTCGCACTTCCGCCATGTCAGAGGTGTCAAACCCCGCCTCTGATGTTGAAGGGAGCATTTATGCTTCTGGTCGCTAACGGTTCCGTCTTTACCCGCAACGCTCAGACTCCGTTCATTCCCAACGGTGCGGTCGCTATTGACGGAGATACGATCGTCGAAGTGGGCCCCGAGCGCGAGCTCAAGGCCAAGTACCCGGATGCCGAGTACGTCGACGCCCAGGGCAACCTCATCATGCCCGGACTTATCAACTGCCACACCCACATCTACTCGGGTCTGGCCCGCGGCCTTGCCATTAAGGGCTGCAACCCCACCAACTTCCTGGAGAATCTTGAGCAGCAGTGGTGGAAGATCGACGACAACCTGACGCTCGACGGCACCAAGGCCAGCGCCTATGCCACGATTCTTGACTCCATCCGCGATGGCGTCACCACGATCTTCGATCACCATGCGAGCTTCTGCGAGATCCCGGGCAGCCTCTTTACCATTAAGGATGCAGCTCAGGAGCTGGGCATGCGTTCGTGCCTGTGCTACGAGGTCTCCGATCGCCGCGGCCAGGAAAAATGCGACCAGGCCATTGCCGAGAACGCCGAATTTGCCCAGTGGGCCGCCAAGGAGCGTCGCGATAACGACAACCACATGATCGCCGCCATGTTTGGCGGCCATGCCACCTTTACACTGTCGGACGAGACCATGGACAAGATGGCCGAGGCCAACAACGGCCTGACCGGCTTCCACATCCACGTGTGTGAGGGCATGAACGACGTGTGGGATTCCCGCCTCAACCGCGGCGGCATCAGTCCCGTCGAGCGCCTGCTGCAGCACAACCTGCTTGGTCCCGACACCATGCTGGGCCACTGCATCCACGTGACGCCTGCCGAGATGGATATCGTCAAGGAGTCCGGCACCTGGCTGGTCAACAACCCCGAATCCAATATGGGCAACGCCGTGGGCTGTGCCCCCGTGCTCGAGTTCTTCCGCCGCGGCATCCCCGTGTGCATGGGTACCGACGCCTACACCCACGATATGCTCGAGAGCCTTAAGGTCTTCCTGATCATTCAGCGCCACAACGCCGCCATGCCCAACGTGGGCTGGTGCGAGGCCATGACGATGCTGTTCGAGAACAACGCCAAGATGGCGAGCAAGTACTTCGATCGCAAGCTCGGCGTGCTCGAGGCCGGCGCCGCTGCCGATGTCATCGTTATGGACTACAAGCCTTTTACGCCGCTGAGCGAGGAGAACATCGACGGCCACATGCTCTTTGGCATGATGGGCAAAAACTGCCGCACCACCATCATCAACGGCCGTGTCCTGTACAAGGATCGCGAGTTCGTTGGCATTGATGAGGACAAGATCAACGCGTGGACCATGGCCGAGTCCAAGAAGCTCTGGAGCACGCTCAACGATCGCGTGTACTAATTACAAGTAGATTCACGCGCGCCGGATGTTTCGCCGCATCCGACGCGCGCATAGGCGGCCTCCGCGGGGTCGCCGGCGCTGTGCTAGCGCTACACCGTATTTGCGCCCGTCGCGCGGTCTCGCCGGGCGTTACAGAGAGGAGCTCACTATGAGCGACATCATGAGGCCGATCCCGTTTTCGCAGCTGATGAACTGGATCATCGAGGAGCACAAGACCCAGGACGCCATCTTTGGCGTGCGCAAGATGGTCACGACCAACCAGGAGAGCGCACTTCCCATTTTTGACGAGCGCATCGAGACTCCGTTTGGCCCGGCCGCCGGCCCCAACACGCAGCTTGCCCAGAACATCGTGGCATCCTACGTGGCCGGTGCGCGCTTCTTTGAGCTCAAGACCGTTCAGGTTATGGACGGCGAGGAGCTCTCCAAGTGTGTGAACAAGCCCTGCATCGTGGCACAGGACGAGTGCTACAACTGCGAGTGGTCGACCGAGCTCGAGGTTCCGCAGGCATTTGCCGAGTACGTGAAGGCATGGTTTGCCTGCCACCTGATCGCTCGCGAGTACGGTCTGGGCAGCCCGGACGGCTTCGTCTTCAACATGTCCGTGGGTTATGACTTGGAGGGCATCAAGAGCCCCAAGGTCGATGCGTACATTGAGGGCATGAAGGACGCCAGCGGCTCCGAGGTTTGGAACGAGTGTCGCACGTGGGCGCTCGCTAACCTGGACAAGTTTGAGCATGTCGACGCCGCATTTGTCGAGTCCATCCCGGCGCGCGTCTCAAACTCCATCACCGAGTCCACCCTGCATGGCTGCCCGCCCGCCGAGATCGAGCGCATCGCGACCTATCTGATCACCGAGAAGGGCCTCAACACCTACATCAAGTGCAACCCCACGCTGCTGGGCTATGAGTTTGCCCGCCAGCGTCTGAACGAGCTGGGCTTTGACTACATCGTTTTCGACGATACGCACTTCCGCGAGGACCTGCAGTGGGCCGACGCCGTGCCCATGTTTGAGCGCCTGATTGCCCTGTGCGCCGAGCGCGGTCTTGAGTTTGGCGTCAAGCTCACCAATACCTTCCCCGTCGACGTGACGAGGAACGAGCTGCCCTCCACCGAGATGTACATGTCGGGCCGTTCGCTGTTCTCGCTGACCATCGAGGCCGCCCGTCGCATTACCGAGCAGTTCGATGGCAAGTTGCGTATCAGCTACTCCGGCGGTGCCACGGTCTACAACATCCGCGCCCTGTACGATGCCGGTATTTGGCCCGTCACCCTGGCGACCGACGTGCTCAAGCCCGGTGGCTACGAGCGCTTTAGCCAGATGGCTGGCGAGTTTACCGATCTGGACGGCAAGCCGTTCGCGGGCGTCTCGCTCGAGGCCGTGACCGCGATCCAGACCGACTCGCTCACCAACCCGCTCTACAAGAAGCCGCTGCGCCCGCTGCCTGACCGCAAGGTCGCCGGCAAGAGCCCGCTTTCCGACTGCTTTACCACGCCGTGCCGCACGAGCTGCCCCATCCAGCAGGATATTCCCGCCTATCTGGCGGCAGTGGATGAGGGCCGCTACGAGGACGCGCTCAACATCATCATCGAGCGCAACGCCCTGCCGTTCATTACCGGCACCATCTGCCCGCATCCCTGCGGCCGCGCCTGCGAGCGTGCGTTCTACGAGCCCGAGGGCGCCCAGATTCGCGCCAGCAAGCTCAAGGCCGCCCGCGAGGCCATGACCGCCGTGCTGCCCAAGCTGCGCGCCCAGGCTATCGCCAACGACGGCGAGCGCAACGTTGCCGTTATCGGTGGCGGCCCGGCCGGCCTGGCGACGGCGTTCTTCCTGACGCGTGCCGGCGTGCCCGTCACCATCTTTGAGGCCCGTGATTCTCTCGGCGGCGTGGTCCGTCACGTGATTCCCGAGTTCCGCATTGCGAGCGACGATATCTCGCACGACGCCGAGCTCTGCCTGGCCTTTGGCGCCAAGGTGCAGCTCAACGCTCGCGTGGAGTCCATCGACGAGCTCAAGGCCCAGGGCTTTACCGACGTGGTCGTGGCCACCGGTGCCTGGATGCCCGGCTCTGTGGGCTTGGGCGAGGATGCCGAGCTCGACGTGCTGGAGTTCCTCGAGGCCGCCAAGAAGGGCGATAAACTCGAGCTGGGCGAGGACGTCGTGGTCATTGGCGCCGGCAACACCGCCATGGACGCGGCGCGTGTGGCCAAGCGCCTGGCTGGTGTGAAGAACGTGCGCCTGGTGTATCGCCGCACCAAGAAGCAGATGCCCGCCGACGAGGAAGAGCTCGATCTTGCTCTTGCCGACGGCGTTGAGTTCTGCGAGCTGCTGGCTCCCAAGGCGCTCAACGGCACCGTACTGACCTGCGATGTTATGGAGCTTGGCGAGCCGGATGCAAGCGGCCGTCGTAGCCCCGTCGCCACGGGTGAGACCGTCGAGCTTCCTGCCACCACGGTGATTTGCGCCGTGGGCGAGGGCATCGATGCCAGCCTGTACGATGCCGCGGGCGTCGAGCACGACCGTCGCGGCCGCCTTGCCGCCACCTCCACCGGCGTCGAGGGCGTCTGGGCTGCGGGCGACTGCCGTCGCGGTCCTGCCACCGTGGTCGAGGCCATCGCCGACGCCGCCGAAGTCGCCCGCGCCATCGCCGGCGTGGACTTTAACAAGTACGCCGGCTGCAACGAGCAGGCAGGCCGCGAGGATACCTGCTACGAGCGCAAGGGGTCGCTGTGCCGCGACAAGCGCAACTGCACCAAGACCCGCTGCCTGGGCTGCGGCTCGGTGTGCGAGGTCTGCTGCGACGTGTGTCCCAACCGCGCCAACGTTGCCATTAAGGTGCCGGGTCTGGCCAAGCATCAGGTCGTCCATGTCGACGGCATGTGCAACGAGTGCGGCAACTGCGCCGTGTTCTGCCCCTACCAGGAGGGTCGTCCCTACAAGGACAAGCTCACCCTGTTCTGGAGCGAGGAGGACATGGAGAACTCCGAGAACGAGGGCTTCCTGGCCGTGGATGAGGATCACTTTAAGGTCCGCGTCGCCGGCACGGTCCGCACCGTCTCGGTCGATGCCGTCAACACCGGTCTGCCCGAGGCCGTCCGCCTGACCATTAGGGCCGTGCGCGACAACTATTC
Organism: Collinsella sp. LCP19S3_D5; assembly: GCF_052121415.1. Taxonomy (NCBI): domain Bacteria; kingdom Bacillati; phylum Actinomycetota; class Coriobacteriia; order Coriobacteriales; family Coriobacteriaceae; genus Collinsella; species Collinsella sp. LCP19S3_D5. The sequence goes on along the minus strand of NZ_JBQKEH010000006.1, from coordinate 3,618 downwards.
GTACCTTCTTAAGAAATAGGCGAGTCTCTTATGGCCAAATCCATTCAACATAACGTGGCCTACGTTGCCTGCGGAAGCGGTTGCGCCTCCGCAGGCGGCGACGCCCGCTGCAGCGAAGGCTGCATTGGCTGTGGCGCCTGCGTTACGGCCTGCCCCCACGGTGCCATCGCACTGGTCGACGGCGTCGCCCGCGTGGACCGCTCCAAGTGCACGGGCTGTGGCCTGTGCGGCATGGCGTGCCCGCAGCGCGTGATTGCCTTCGTTCCCGGCTACCAGAACATCCTGGTGCGGTGCAACAATACCGATAAGGGTGCCATTGCGCGCAAGATCTGCGACACCAGCTGCATCGGTTGCGGCATGTGTGCCAAAAAGTGCCCTGCCGGCGCAATCCGCATCGAGGACAACTGCGCCCATATCGACGGCGCGGACTGCCTGTCGTGCGGCATGTGCGCGGTTGTGTGCCCGCATGGCGCCATTCACGACCGCACCGGCATCGCCGCCGGCGTGTAGAAGGGAATCACCATGGCACAGGAATTCACTTTTACCGTTAACGGCGTGGAGCGCACGACGACTCAGAACAAGCCGCTGCTGCGTTATCTGCGCGACGACCTGCACATTCACTCCGCCAAGGACGGCTGCTCCGAGGGCGCCTGCGGCACCTGCACCATCCATGTGGACGGCGCGGCTGTGAAGGCTTGCGTGCTGACCACCGCCCTTGCCGCCGGCCGTAACATTGTGACCGTCGAGGGCCTGCCCCAGGACGTGCGCGAGGCCTTTGTGTACGCCTTTGGCGCCGTGGGCGCCGTACAGTGCGGCTTTTGCATCCCCGGCATGGTCATGGCGGGCGCAGCGCTCATCGCCGAGGACCCCGAGCCCACCGAGGAGCAGATCAAGTACGCCATTCGCGGCAACGTCTGCCGTTGCACTGGCTACAAAAAGATTATCGAGGGCATCTCGCTGGCCGCTGCGGTGCTCCGCGGTGAAAAGCAGATCGACGAGGATTTGGAGCGCGGCGACGACTACGGCGTGGGCAAGCGCGCCTTTCGTATCGACGTGCGCAAGAAGGTGCTCGGCGAGGGCAAGTATCCCGACGACATCGACGAGCTCGATCAGCCGGGTCTGACCTACGCCAGCGCCGTGCGCTCCAAGTACCCGCGCGCCCGTGTGCTCTCCATCGATACCTCCAAGGCCGAGGTCCTGCCCGGCGTGGTGGGCATCCTGCGCGCCGAGGACGTGCCGGTCAATCAGGTCGGCCACCTTATCCAGGACTGGGACGTCATGATCGCGGCGGGCGATATCACCCGCTGCGTGGGTGACGCCATTGTGCTGGTGGTCGCCGAGGACGAGGCGACGCTCGAGAAGGCCAAGAAGCTCGTAAAGATCGATTACGAGCCGCTGGAGCCCGTGCGCAACATCGCCGAGGCCAAGGCTGCCGACGCTCCGCGCCTGCATGACAGTTTCTTTGCCTTTGGCAACACGGTGGAGCTCAAGGACAACGTGTGCCAGAGCCGCCATGTGACGCGCGGCGACGCCGCCAAGGCGCTGGCAGAGAGCGCGTTTACCGTGACGCAGCGCTTTACCACGCCCTTTACCGAGCATGCCTTCTTGGAGCCCGAGTGCGCCGTCGCCTTTCCGTACAAGAACGGCGTCAAGGTGCAGTCGACCGACCAGGGCGCCTACGATACGCGCAAAGAGTGCGCCCACATGTTTGGCTGGGATAGCGAGCCCGAGCGCGTGGTCGTCGAGACCATGCTCGTGGGCGGCGGCTTTGGCGGCAAGGAGGACGTTTCGGTCCAGCACCTGGCCGCGCTTGCTGCCTATAAGTTCCAGCGTCCTGTGAAGTGCAAGCTCACGCGCGCCGAGTCGCTTGCGTTCCATCCCAAGCGCCACGCCATGGACGGCACCTTTACGCTGGGCTGCGATGCCGAGGGCAACTTTACCGGCCTGGATTGCGAGATCAACTTTGATACCGGCGCCTACGCGTCGCTGTGCGGTCCGGTGCTCGAGCGTGCCTGCACGCACGCCGTCGGCCCCTACAAGTACCAGAACACCGACATTCGCGGCTTTGGCTACTACACCAACAACCCGCCCGCCGGCGCATACCGCGGCTTTGGCGTTTGCCAGTCCGAGTTTGCGCTCGAGAGCTTGATCGACCTGCTTGCCGAGAAGGTCGGCTTGGATCCGTGGGAGATTCGTTACCGTAATGCCATCGAGCCGGGCGAGGTTTTGCCCAACGGCCAGATCGCCGATTGCTCCACGGCGCTTAAGGAGACGCTGCTCGAGGTCAAAGATGCCTACTATGCGCATCCCGGACACGCCGGTATCGCCTGTGCCATGAAGAATGCCGGCGTGGGCGTGGGCCTGCCCGATGCCGGCCGCTGCAAGATTCGCGTCGAGGATGGCCGCGCCGTCGTTTATGCCGCCACGTCCGACATCGGCCAGGGCTGCAACACCGTCTTTTTGCAGGACGTTGCCGAGGCATGCGGCCTGCCGCTTCGCTGCATTGCCAACGGCGAGTGCTCCACCGAGAACGCCCCGGACTCCGGCACCACGTCCGGCTCGCGTCAGACGGTCGTGACCGGCGAGGCCGTGCGCGGTGCCGCCTTCCTGCTGCGCGATGCTATGCTTGGCATCGAGGCCGGCAAGCCTGCACCCGCCGCTCCGGTGAGCGCACATGGCGACGGCGTCAAGATCGAGTACGACGACGGCCGTGCCTATCAGCTGCGCACACAGGAACTCGTCGCCGGCCAGGGTATGCATCCTCAGGATCCCGCGGCCGCCATCAAGGCGCTCGAGGGATGCGAGTTTAGCTACGTGTACCTGGAGCCGACCGACAAGCTGGGCGCCGACGTGCCCAACCCCAAGAGCCACATCTGCTACGGCTTCGCCACACATGTGGTCATTCTGGATGATGACGGCCGCGTGAGCGAGGTCTATGCCGCGCACGATTCCGGCAAGGTGGTCAACCCCATCTCCATTCAGGGTCAGATCGAAGGCGGCGTGCTCATGGGTATGGGCTATGCGCTTACCGAGGATTGGCCGCTCAAGGACTGCGTACCCCAGGCAAGGTACGGTACGCTCGGGCTGTTCCGTGCGCCCGAGATTCCGGATATCCACGCCATCTACGTGGAGAAGGACGAGCTGTTGCCCGTGGCATATGGCGGCAAGGGCATCGGCGAGATCGCAACGATCCCCACGGCGCCCGCCGTGCAGAACGCCTATCGCGCATTTGACGGCAAGCTGCGTCCCGATCTGCCCATGGTGGATACGCCCTACAGCCGCGCCCGTCACCGCGGCTAGGGTAGGGCGCGGACAGTTATTGCTGACGAGCTGTTCGCGCTCAACGCCAACTGCGTATGCTGCGCCATTGGCCCCGGCTCCATCGCGAGCCGGGGCCTTTTGTTTGGAGCGCCTCCGCATGCGGAAGCTGCGTCCCAGAATTGGCGCTCAGAATGGGGCGTGCTTTCCGGTAGAGCCTCTAGCGGAAAGCGCATCCCGGAATCCGCGGGGACTGCGGACAAAAAGTTGGACCGTTGAGGTCCGGAACGGAGTCCGCATGGCATACAGTAGGAGAATGGTGGAGAGGGCCAGGGCGCTTCGCGGCGCCGGGCTCACCGT
>NZ_JBQKEH010000005.1:0-123234 GCF_052121415.1 Collinsella sp. LCP19S3_D5 | reverse complement strand
CACGCGGCGCAGGCAGGTAAGATTGAAGGGCCTGACGCCGGAGGAGTTCCGGAACCGGGCCCTTGCGGCGTAGTCGCTATTTATTCAGTCCAAGTTTCGGGGCGCAGTTCACAGGCGCCTTTGTGGTGGTTTGGGCGGTGGTTTTGGCTGCTGGCTTTTTAGTACTGCCACATGTGGTTGACGGGGCCGGAGCCCTTGCCCATGTTCAGGCCGGCGGCGAGAGCGCCGGTTAGGTAGGCCTTGCCGGCGTTGACGGCATCGGCAAGATCCATGCCCTGGGCCAGCGCGCAGGCGATGGCGGACGAAAGCGTGCAGCCGGTACCATGCGTGTTGTCGGTCTCGATGCGCTTGTGGCGGAACCACGTGGTGAGCGGATCGCCCAGGTGGTTGCCCTCGTCATCGAGCGGCGCGGGCTCTGCTAGCACATCGTTGGCCTCGTTGACAAAATGCCCGCCCTTAACGAGGGACGCGCAGCCAAAACGGCGGGTGAGGAGCATGGCAGCGTTTTGCTGTGTGCGCTCGGAATCGACCTCGTAGTCGAGCAGCGCCATGGCCTCGGGAATATTGGGCGTGATAACGCTTGCCAGTGGGAACAGGCGGCGTGTAAGCGCTTCGGCGGCGTCCTCGGCGATGAGACGAGCGCCCGAAGTGGCGACCATGACGGGGTCGACGACGATATTTTGTGCGTCCCAGGCGCTCAGGCGGTCGGCTATGACTTCGATAATCTCGGCAGAAGAAACCATGCCGATCTTGACGGCACTGGGGCGGATATCGCCAAAAACGGCATCGATCTGCGCCGCGACAATATCCGGGGAGATGTTCTGCACGGCGGTGACGCCTAGGGTGTTCTGTGCGGTGATGGCCGTGATGACCGTCTCGGCATACAGACGGTGCGCCGTGATGGTCTTGATGTCTGCCTGAATGCCGGCGCCACCGCTGGAATCGGATCCTGCGATGGACAGGACGGCTGGTACCTTACTGCGATCCATGTTCGCTCCCTTGTTCGGTCGGATTCAAATGGGTCTCCTGCCCGCATTATAAAGTTGCCCGGGCCGGCTGTATGCCGATCCCGGGCGGGTAGTGCAATCTTTACGTAAATGTAAGAAAATGTTCACACGTCAACAATTGACGAACACCTTGTGGCCGATTGTGATTCCGGTGACGAGTTAGTCCTCCATGCCGAGGTCGATCGTCGTGCCTTCGAACACCTTGTTGACGGTGCGGACGGCGCACATCTTGCCGCACATGGTGCAGGTGCCCTCGGTGGCAGCAGGGGATTCCTCGTAGCGCTTCTTGCCGGTGACCGGGTCGAGCGCGCACTTCCACATGGCGTCCCAGTCGAGCTTGCGGCGTGCCTGGCCCATCTTGTCGTCCATGTCGCGGGCGTGGGGCACCTTTTTGGCGATGTCGGCGGCGTGTGCGGCAATCTTGGTGGCCATGAGGCCGTCGAGCACATCCTGGGCGTTAGGCAGGCATAGGTGCTCTGCCGGTGTCACGTAGCACAAAAAGTCGGCACCCGAGCTCGCGGAGATGGCGCCACCGATGGCTGCGGTGATGTGGTCGTAGCCCACGCCGACATCGGTCACCAGCGGCCCGAGCACGTAGAACGGGGCGTTGTGGCACAGGCGCTTCTGCAGTTTCATGTTGGCGGCGATCTCGTCGAGCGCCATGTGACCCGGGCCCTCGACCATGACCTGGACGCCGGCGGCCCAAGCGCGCTTGCACAGCTTGCCCAGCTCGATCATCTCGGCGGTCTCGGTGGCGTCGTTGGAGTCGTAGAGGCAGCCCGGGCGGCAGGAGTCGCCGAGCGAAATCGTCACGTCGTACTCGTGGCAGATCTCGAGCAGCTCGTCAAAGTACTCGTAGAAGGGGTTCTCGTTGCCGGTGACCTCCATCCAGCCAAACAGCAGTGAGCCGCCGCGGCTGACGATGTTCATGAGACGGCCGGTCTCCTTAAAGGTTTTGGTGACCGACTTGTTGATGCCGCAGTGGACGGTCATAAAGTCCACGCCGTCCTCGGCGTGCGCGCGCACGACCTCGAACAGGTCGTCCTTGGTAAGCTTGACAAGCGGCTTTTCCATGTAGCCGATGGCGTCGTACATGGGGACGGTGCCCACCATGAGCGGCGTCTCGTCGATGAGCTGCTGGCGGAATTGGCGCGTCTTGCCCGAGTTGGAGAGGTCCATGATGGCGTCGGCGCCAAAGTCCTCGGCGATCTTGACCTTCTTCCATTCCTCGGCGGCATCGGCCTTGTCGCCCGAGATGCCCAGGTTGACGTTGACCTTGGTAGACAGGCCCTCGCCGACGCCAAAGGCACGCATGCCCTTTTTGATATGCACGATGTTGGCGGGAATGGCGATGCGGCCGTCGGCCACGCGCTCGCGGATGTACTCGGGGTCGCGATGCTCGCGCTCGGCAACCTCCTTCATCTGCGGTGTGATTTGCCCGGCGCGGGCGAAGTCGATTTGCGTGACGAGCTTGGGCTCGGTCTGTGTGCTCATTGGCACGGCTCCCTTCGTTGGCATTACCCATATCAGGTTTGCGGGTCAGGGCGGGCGCGCCCAGTCTCAGCCTGCCGTCTTGTCCTGCAAGCTCCCCGTTTATGTGGTGGGCTCAAGTATAGCTCGAATGGGTACGATTGACGCGACGAGCATGCCCGCGGGGAGGCGAACATGGAAGACAAGCATCTGTATCGAGAGACGCAGTGGGATGTGTCGGCCGAGGAGAGCCGCGCCCATCATGGGCTGGTCGCAATTGGTTTCGCGATTCTTGTCGTGATGGTGATTGCCTGTTGTATCTGGACGTTTGGCGGGCGTGGGGGAGTTTCCTGGACGTTTGAGGCGGACGATAGCCTGCCGATTATGACGGCGAAGGTCGCGGGTGGCAATACCGTTGCCGCGCCGGGCGACTATTGGTATCCGCGCGACAAGTTTGTGCAACTGCAGCTGAGCGGTGGTTCCATTCCTGGTGAAGAGATCGAGCGTGTGACCTTCGATGCGTCGCTTAGGACGCTGTCGGTCGAGCTCAAAGATCAGGGGGATGTACCCACGACCATGGATATAGCCCTGACGGAATGGCGCCTGGAGCCTCCGTCGGGTGTTGAGGCGTCCGAGGTGGAGCACGTTAAGGTTACCTACCAAGATGGCTCGACGAGCGAGATTGCAAAAGCCGACGGCCTGGCGGAATAGACGCCGTGCCTAGGCAGCACATTCAAAAGTAGCGGTAGTCCTACAAGGCCTGTTCGTTCAGGAAGACCAAAGTGTTTTTATTTGAAAGCTCGGGAAAGTAACGATAACCAACGTCGAACGCGGTGAGCCCGCTTGCATCCTCGAAGTTGTTTTCTGCCATCCAGCGCACCATGGAGCCGCGCGCTTTTTTGCTGGCGGTCGAGCGTTGGATGGGCTTGCCGTTGCGGATGCCTTCGCCAAAGAGACATGTGACGACCGTGGCGTCGGTGGTGAGGCGGGTCAGAACGGCTTTGGCGTATTCCGCGCTGGCGAGGTTGACGATCGTGGCGTTGGAGCCTGCCGGAGCGATGACCCGTGCGAGCTTGTCGCCCCAAAACGCGTAGAGGTCTCGGGCGTCGTCGACGGCAAGCTTCGCGCCCATCTCCAGCCGATACGGTTCAACGGCATGAAAGGGGCGTACGCATCCGTAAAGGCCCGAGAGGATCCACAGATGGTCTTGCAGCCATGCGAGCTGTGCGGAATCCATCACCTCGGGCGCCATGCTTTGGTGTTGAATGCCGTGATAGGACATGACGGCAGGGGAGAGGTGACGGGCGAGTGCGGGATTGTCGAGATCGCCGCTTTGCAAGATGGGCTCGAACTCATGCAGGGTGTTGAGGCAGGGCCCCAGCAGTTTGTCACTTACGTTCCACAGCGCCTGCAGGCTGCCGCTGCCTTCATTCCGCTCGATATCTAGCAGTGCGCGGTGGAGGCGAGCCGTCTCGCGCACAAAGGGTGGAATGCCCAGGACTTCAAAAGCATCTTGGGCCGCGCGCATCTGCTTGGCGGGCGAAATGATGACCTGCAGCATGGACTCTCCTCTGTCAAAAAGGAAGTTGCGGTGTAATACGGTCTGTTTTGGCCGTTTATGGGCCAGTTTAGTCCGTATCTCACCGCAACTGATGAAGGGTTGATTAGGCGCGCTCGATGAAGGCCTTGTAGCCGCGATAGGCCTCGTAGATATCGGCCTTGTTGGCGACCTCCCACAGGGCGTGCATGGATAGGACGGCAACGCCGGAGTCGATGACGTTCATGCCGTACTTGGCCATGATGTAGGCGATGGTGCCGCCGCCGCCCGCGTTGACGCGACCGAGCTCGCAGGTCTGGAAGTCCACGCCGGCCTCGTCCATAATGTCGCGGATGAGAGCCATATACTCGGCGTCGGCGTCGTTGGAACCGCCCTTGCCGCGGCTGCCCGTGTACTTGTTAAAGCACAGGCCGCGACCCATAAAGGCTGCATTCTTGGTCTCGAACTTGCCGGCGTAGCCTGGGTCGAAGCCGGCGGACACGTCAGAGGAGAGCATGCGGCTGCGGGCGAGTGCGCGGCGCAGGGCCAGCGGGCTGCCCTCGCCGGCGAGCGTCATGATCTCGGCGACGGTGTTCTCGAAGAAGCGGCTTGTCATGCCGGTGGCTCCCACGGAGCCAATCTCCTCCTTGTCGACGATGAGCGTGATGCTCGTGCGCTCCACGTTGGCCACATTGATCTGGGCGAGCATGGAGGGGTAGGCGCAGACGCGGTCGTCGTGGCCATAGCCCAAAATCATGGAGCGGTCGAGGCCCATGTCGCGGGCGGGGCCGGCGGGCACGACCTCGATTTCGGCGGAGAGGAAGTCCTCCTCCTCGACGTCGTACTGCTCCTTGAGGATATCCAGGAACATCTGCTTGACGGGCTCCTTGGGAGCGTCCTTGTCGTCCTCGTCAAATTTTACGGGACGGCCGCCCACGATCACGTCGAGGATCTCGGCGTCGACGGCGTCCTTGGCGGGCTTGGACATCTGCTCGCTCGAGAGGTGAATCAGCAGGTCGGAGATGGTAAAGACCGGATCGTCGGCCTTGTCGCCGATGTTGATGTCGACGGTGGTGCCGTCCTTTTTGCAGATGACGCCCACGAGTGCGAGCGGGGAGGCCACCCAGTGGTAGCTCTTGACGCCACCGTAGTAGTGCGTGTCGAGGTAGGCCATGTCGCCGGCCTCGAAGGCGGGATTCTGCTTGAGGTCCAGACGCGGCGAGTCCACGTGGGCGCCCAGGATGTTAAAGCCCTGCTCGAGCGGGGCGGTGCCCAGGTTGACGAGCATAAGATCCTTGCCGTGGTTGGCGGCGTACACCTTGTCGCCTGCCTTGAGCTCGCGGCCTTCGGCGATTACGGTCTCCAGGTCGACGTATCCCGCCTCCTCGGCCATCTTGATGCCGGTCTTGACGCACAGGCGCTCGGTCTTGTTCTCGCTCAAAAACTGCTTATAGCCGCGGCAAAGCTCCTCGAGCTCCTCGATTTGCTGTGGCGTGTACTTTTTCCATGCGCAGGGACGCTCCATGACGCAGGCTCCTTTCGGATCGATCGTGCTGGTTGTTGTACCGTGAGCCATCGTATCACTCGGGAACGCGCGGTGGCGGGGGAGCTTGATGTGCGGTGGCCGCGGGGCGGGGAGCGTGTAAACTGGAGTGAGCAAGCCGTGCCCAGTCCAAAGCGAGGTATTCAATATGTCTGACAAGCGCCGCACCTTTGCCGTTATCGACGGCAACTCGCTCATGCACCGCGCCTTCCACGCCGTGCCGCCGACCATGAACGCGCCGGACGGTCGCCCCACCAACGCGATCTTTGGCTTTCTGAACATGTTTCTTAAGATGATCGATGCCTTTAGCCCCGACGGTGTGGTCGTGGCGTTTGACAAGGGCAAGCCGCGCGTGCGCATGGAGATGCTGCCGCAGTATAAGGCGCAGCGCCCGCCCATGGACCCCGATCTGCATGCGCAGTTTCCCATGATTAAGGAGCTGCTCACGGCGCTCAACGTGCCAATTCTGCAGTCCGAGGGCTGGGAAGGCGACGATATCCTGGGAACCATGGCGCGCCTGGGTGAGGAGGCCGGCTGCGACATGCTGCTGGTGACCGGCGACCGTGACATGTATCAGCTTGTGACCGAGCACGTCAACGTGGTCTCGACTCGCAAGGGCCTGTCCGACGTGGCGATCATGACGCCCGAGAGCGTGGACGACCTGTATCACGGCATTACGCCGGCGCTCGTGCCCGATTTTTACGGTCTGAAGGGCGATACGTCGGACAACATTCCCGGCGTACCGGGCATCGGCCCCAAAAAGGCGAGCGCGCTCATCGCGCAGTACGGCAGCTTGGACGAGGTCATTGCGCATGCTGACGAGGTCAAGGGCAAGATGGGCGAGAACCTGCGTGCACACATCGACGATGCGCTACTGAGCCGCAAGGTTGCGACCATCCGCACCGATGCACCTGTCGAGCTCGACTTTGACGCGACGTCCTTCCCAGCGTTTTCTGCCGATGAGGTGTCCGCGGCGCTGGGCGCACTTGGCATTACGGCCATGCAGAACCGCTTCCTGGCGCTGATTGGCGGCGAGGGCGGGGTCGTGCCCGCTGCCAGCGCGTTCGAGATACCCGCGGTTTCGCGTGCCGCCGCCGGCGACGCTGAGGCACTTGCTGCTGTGGCGGCCGAGATCTCTCGCGCGATTGATGCGGGCGAGTGGGTCGCCGCCGTGGTGGACGATGACAAGGAGGAGGGTGCGCTCTTTGGCCTGACGCGTACGCTGTGGCTGGCGACGTCCAAGGGGCTCTTTGCGCTCGAGGAAGCCGATGACGGCACGCCTGCCACTGTCGAGGGCTTCAATTCTGCCCACGGCGTTATCGCTGGCGTGCTCGCGCGCCTGTTTATGGAGGGCCGCGTGGCGAGCCCGGACATGAAGGCGTTGCTGCATGAGCTTTCGCCCATCGATTCTTCTGAGCCCGAGCTCATGGACCCGCTGGCAGTCGATTCCGTGCGCATCTTTGATACCGTGGTTGCCGCGTACCTGTTGGATTCCGACCGCTCCGAGTTTGACGAGGCATATCTGGCCGATACCTATCTGCAGATGGCGCTGCCTGCGGCGCGCGGTGCGGATGGTGCTGGCGAGGACGCTCCTGCTCCTGCTGCCCGTACCGCGGCGTTGACGCTGGCACTCGTGGCGCCGCTTCGCGACCGCATGGCCCGCGAGAACGCCGCCAACGTGTTCGATGGCATTGAGATGCCGCTCGTGCCGGTGCTTGCCAAGATGGAGCGCGCGGGCATGCTCGTAGATCCCGACCGGCTGCGCAGCCTGTCCGAGGGCCTGGCGACCCAGATCACCGAGGTCGAGCGCAGCATTCGCGACCTGGCAGGTGATGAGACGTTTAACATCGGCAGTCCCATGCAGCTCTCGCACGTGCTCTTTGACGTTATGGGGCTTCCGACCAAGGGCCTCAAAAAGACCAAGCGCGGGTACTATTCGACCAACGCCAAGGTGCTGAGCGACCTTGCCCGTGACCACGAAATCGTGCGCCTGATTTTGGACTGGCGTGAGAAGTCCAAGATCAAGTCGACCTATCTGGACACGCTAGGTCCGCTGCGCCGTGGTGACGGTCGCGTGCACACCACGTACAACCAGACCATCACGGCAACGGGTCGCCTGTCCTCGAGCGACCCGAACCTGCAGAACATCCCGACGCGCTCTGAGCTGGGCCGTACCGTTAAGACGGCGTTTTCGGCAGGCGAGGGCAGTGTCTTTTTGGCGGTGGACTACTCGCAGATCGAGCTGCGTCTGCTGGCGCATCTCTCGGGTGACGAGCACCTGGTGCGCGCCTTTAACGAGGGCGAGGACTTCCATGCCGAGACGGCCGCGCGCGTGTTTGGCGTTTCCGTGTCCGAGGTAACGCCCGACCTGCGCAGTCGCGCCAAGGCCGTGAATTTTGGCATTGTGTATGGTCAGCAGGCGTACGGTCTGTCGCAGTCGCTGCACATCTCGATGGCCGAGGCGCGTGGCATGATCGATCGCTACTACGAGGCCTACCCGGGCGTGCGCACGTTCCTCGACAACGTGGTGGCGCGCGCCAAGCAGACGGGCTACGCCGAGACCATGTACGGTCGCCGGCGTCATATTCCGGAGCTCAAGGCCAAAAACCCGCAACTCCGTGGCTTTGGTGAGCGTACGGCCATGAATCACCCCATGCAGGGCACCGCCGCCGACATCATCAAGATCGCCATGGCCCGCGTAAGCCGCCGCCTGGAAGAAGAGGGCTTTGCCGCCCACATGATCTTGCAGGTGCACGACGAACTGGACTTTGAGTGCCCCGTCGACGAAGTCGAGCGCCTCACCGCCATGGTCCAAGACGTCATGGAGCACGTCGTAGACCTCCGCGTACCCCTCATCGCCGAAGCCAGCACCGGCGTAACCTGGGCCGACGCGAAATAGGAAAGCGCCCACAATTCCAAAGTAATTAAAGGCAGAAGGGGGCTCCTTGCCAACAAGGAGCCCCCTTCATTCCAAAAAATCAGCCAAGTATCTAGACACCCAAGACGCCATCTAGGCGGCAAGCAAGTCAACATAGCCATGCCCGGGGCCGGCCGTTTGATTTTTGTAGATTCCGCACGAGCCGAAGGCCACTTAATGTGGCCTTCGAGCGAGCCCAGGACCTGACCGAGCAAAAATCAAACGGCCGGCCCCGGGCATGGCGACGAGATAGATTACCGAGCCGCCAAGATGGCGTCGATGAGCGTCAGTACGCCCCCGTCGTTGTTGCTCGGAATGCGCCACTTGGCGTGCGCATTCATATGCTCTTCGGCATTGTCCACGATAAAGCTATGCCCGACGCGCTCGAGCATGGGGATATCGTTGTAGGTGTCGCCCACGGCGGCGGCATCGGCGATATCGATGCCCAAGTGCTCGCACAGGTGCGCGACGCCGGCGCCCTTGTCGACGCCCAGGTTCATAAAGTCGATCCACTCGCGGCCCGCATTGGTGACGTAGAGCTGATCCGAGAACGCGGGGTTATAGGTCTCGCGGAACGCAGGCTCAGCGTCGTAGGCGGGGAAGAAGATCGAAATCTTGTTGGACTCGAAATCAATGCCCTCAAAGCTGTCGACGTAGTTGATTGTGTTGTAGTAGACGCTGATCTCGTCGTGGTATTGATGGTCGCGGGCAAGCACGTAGAACTCGTCGAAGCAGCACAGGACGGGAACGGCGCGAGAATCCTCCGAGGCACGAGCGAGCACCTGTTGATACAGCGCCACATCGATATTGCTCTTATAGATATAGTTGCCGCGATATATCACGCACGCGCCGTTGTCGGGACAAAAGGCGAGGCGGTTCTTGATGCCCTCGAACATCTCCTCGAGCTTGGGGGCGGGACGTCCGCTGGCGGGGCAGAATACGATGCCGGCTTCGGCGAGCTTGTCCAGGCGTTCGTCAAGTCCTTGCGGCAGCACGCGCTCGTCGGTCAGCAGCGTCTTGTCCATGTCGACGGCGATGAGCTTAATGTTTCCGATATTGGCGTCCGATTCGTAAGTTTGCATAAAAGCGAGCCTTTCGTTTCGAAATTGTTTCAGACGTTATAACCATCAACTCGTAATCAGGCGTATTTTCGCAGGAACGGAGCGTATTTGCACTGCATTTCACAAACTAATGAAAAAACTTTTCAGAAATTTGAATTTGTCGCTTGTGCAGCGGGCACTTTAGCGTAATATAGCGACCATCGAAAACGGAGACGGCAAAAGAGCCGCTTACCGAGGAAAAGGTACCGTTTGCGATATTAGAATTGCGCCCGGCGATGTGTGAAAGGAGAGGCAGATGCAGTTCGTAAAGATCATCACCACTGCAGACAATGCCATCCGACGCCAGCGCGCAATTTCCCGACGACGATAACAATCGTCTCTGTCCGCATGGGGCGAATTGCCTCAACAGAGTCATTTTAAGGTCGTTGGGTTTTAGCACGACATTGCTGCATGTTTCTAGGGCATGTATGTGCTGATTTTTGCTATTTAACCTGATATTGCACGGTACGTGACCTTGAAATGACTTGCAACTGACCGATGTTCTAACTAGCTACCAAGGGCGAAAGGAAACAGCCATGAGCAAGGAAAAAGTAGTTCTCGCATATTCCGGTGGTCTTGATACATCCGTATGTGTCAAGTGGCTCCAGGACGAGAAGAATCTCGATGTCGTTTGCGTCTGCGGCAACGTGGGCCAGGAGGAGACCGGCCTGGATGCCAAGAAACAGAAAGCGCTCGACCTGGGCGTTCTTGATTGCCAGGTGCTCGACCTGCGCGATGAGTTCTCCGATGAGTTCCTGACCAAGGCCATCGCCGCAAATTCCATGTACGAGAACAAGTACCCGCTGCTTTCCGCTCTGTCTCGCCCGCTGCTCGCCAAGAAGCTTGTCGAGGTCGCCCACGAGTTTGGCGCGACCTACGTCGCCCACGGCTGCACCGGCAAGGGTAACGACCAGGTTCGTTTTGAGGCTGCCGTCAAGGCCCTCGACCCCGAGCTTAAGGTTATCGCCCCGGTTCGCGAGTGGGATCTGAAGTGCCGTCCCGACGAGGTCGCCTATGCTCACGCCCACAACGTGCCGGTTCCCGAGGGTGCCAACGACAACCCCTATTCCATCGACGACAACCTGTGGGGTCGTGCCATTGAGTGCGGCCACCTGGAGGATCCCTGGAACGAGCCGCTCGACGACGCCTGGGTTATGACCAAGAATCCCGAGGACACGCCCGACACCCCGACCTACACCGAGATTGAGTTTGAGGCCGGCAAGCCCGTCGCCGTCGACGGCAAGAAGATGAAGCTCTCCGAGATCGTCATCGCCCTCAACAAGATTTCGGGCGATAACGGCTTTGGTCGTCTCGACCTGGTCGAGGATCGTCTGGTGGGCCTCAAGAGCCGCGAGTGCTATGAGGTTCCCGGCGCCCTGACGCTTATCACCGCCCATAAGGCGCTCGAGGATATTTGTGTCGAGGGCGATCTGCTCAAGACCAAGATTAAGCTCGAGCAGGATTGGGCCACCGCCGTGTACAACGGCCAGTGGTACAGCCCGCTCAAAAACGCACTCGACGCCTTTATGGCCGATACCCAGAAGTTCGTGACCGGCACCGTTCGTCTGAAGTTCTTTAAGGGCAACTGCCATGTTGTCGGCCGCAAGAGCCCCTTCAGCCTCTATGACTACGGTCTGGCCACCTACGACCGCGACACCACGTTTGACGAGAAGGCCAGCGCCGGCTTTATCGAGATCGACACGCTGTCGCTCAAGACGTGGGCCAAGGTCCAGGGTCCCAGCTCTGCTGCCGCTCAGGCTTAAGTCTTTCTCCCTTGGTATCCGCGCGGCCCATCCGCGTGATACATAACGGGCGCATGGGGTCCCTACCTTTCGTTATGCTTGCTGACACTTCTTAACATCGGTGGCCCCTACATTCCGCCCGCATATATGATGCCGCGTCTGCGGCTGAGTCCGAGCCCCGCCGGGGTTGTCCGGCGGGGCTCCTTCTATCAATTTGGCGGCTTTGCGCCTATATATATCTGAGGAGTATCCATTATGTTCAATGCTATCGCGCATGCTTTACTTGCCCTCGCGCCCGAGTTCGATGCTGCAAAGGTCGAGGATGTCCCTATGAGCCTGAAGGCATGGATTGACGGCTCGGCGAGCAACGGCTGGCGGGAGTCGATGGGCGCCAAGTGCCTGGTGCGTCACTTCTTTGCAAATTAGCCACATGGTCTCGCGCACGGCGGGGAATGTGCAAAACTAGCGGTTGATAAATCGCTTTAGCGACATGGCGCTTTGCTTTGGGCGCTTGTTTTGGTATTTGGAGAAAGGGGACGGTTCCATGGCTCTTTGGGGCGGTCGTTTTGAGACAGGCGTGGCCGAGGTCACGCAGGAGTTTGGCGCGTCGCTGCCGGTCGACAAACATCTCTATAAGCAGGATATCGCTGGCTCTAAGGCACATGCCAAGATGCTGGCGGCCCAGGGCATTATCAGTGCAAAGGACGAGCAGGCGATTGCCGAGGGTCTGACCGCAATCGAACAGGATATCGATGCCGGCAACTTCACCTTCGATATCAACGACGAGGACATTCATATGTCCATCGAGAGCGAGCTGACCCGTCGCATCGGCGAGGCGGGCAAGCGCCTGCATACCGGGCGTTCGCGCAACGACCAGGTGGCGACCGATACGCGCCTGGGCGTCAAGGCGCTGGCCAAGGAGCTCATGGAGGCCAATCTTGAGCTGCGCCACGTGCTGGTGGATGCGGCCAAACAGTACGACAAGGTGATTCTGCCGGGTTACACGCACATGCAGCATGCTCAGCCCGTGCTGCTGTCGCATCATCTGCTGGCGTATTCTTGGATGTTCGCGCGCGACTTTACACGCCTGAAGGCCGCCTTTGATGCTGCCGACAACTGCCCGCTGGGCGCTGCCGCGCTTGCCGGTACGAGCTATCCGCTCAATCGTCAGATGACGGCCGCCGAACTTGGCTTTGCGGGCGTGATTCCCAACTCGCTCGATGCGGTTTCCGACCGTGATTTCCTCCTCGACCTGCATTACGCCGGCTCCGTCATGGCGATGCACCTGTCGCGTCTTTCCGAGGAGATCGTGCTGTGGTCGAGCTCCGAATTTGGCTTTATCACGCTTTCCGACTCGTATTCCACTGGCTCGTCCATCATGCCGCAGAAGAAGAACCCCGATTTTGCCGAGCTTATCCGCGGCAAGAGCGGCCGAGTCTATGGCAACCTGGTGCAGCTGCTCGTGACCATGAAGGGCCTGCCGCTCGCTTATAACAAGGACTTGCAGGAGGACAAGGAGGGCGCGCTCGATACCGCCCATACGCTCATGCAGTGCCTGTCCGTTATGGCCGGTATGATCTCGACCTGGACCGTCAACGAGGATGCCATGGCGCGCGAGTGCGGCGTGGGGCACCTTGCCGCTACCGATGTTGCCGATTACCTGGCCAAGCGTGGCCTGCCGTTCCGCGAGGCCCACGCCGTGGTGGGCCATTTGGTCCTGATGTGCGAGAAGCGCGGCTGCAATCTTGAGGACCTGCCGTTTGAGGTGTTCCAAGAGGCAAGCCCGCTCTTTGAGCACGACATTACCGAGGCGCTCGACATCCCGTCGATTGTCGCTGCACGCACGACCGAGGGCGGTACCGCCCCTGCCGCCGTTGCCGTGCAGCTGCAGCGTGCCCAGGCACAACTCGTTGCCGACGAAGGTATGCTTGGATCGCTGACCAAGGTCGTCGAGATGGGCCACGGAGCAAAGTAAGGGTTTAGTTGAAGCGGCTTTGGCCATTTATTGATAAATCGTTTTTGCTTTTACGGGCGTCTGCTGCAGCGGACGCCCGTATTTTGTTGCAATGGGGAAGGGGCTTGTCGAGAACTTCTGTAGGACCTTTGGGCAGGTTGTGAAGGGGCTACGTTCACGGGCGGCAACCGACCGTCCGCTCGGTTCGGTGCGGTTGATGCGCGGTCGGATGGTACTCTAATCGGGCTTCGAAACAGAAGTGACACATATGGAACGTTTTAATAAATTGTAGTGTTTCAAAAACAGCTTTTTGTTTAACTGCAGCTAAAACTCTGTTACGATGCAGTCCAGGCGGGTGCCGGAATGGGACTTGGGCACGCGCGAACCTACTTGAAAGGCTACCTTATGGCTATCGAGAAGACCTTCATCATGATTAAGCCCGACGCTGTGCGCGATCGCAAGATCGGCGAGATCGTCGCTCGCATTGAGCGTAGCGGCCTTGTCATCGAGCGCATGGAGATGACCACGCTCGAGCGTGCTACCGTCGAGGAGCACTACGCCCATCTGGCCGACAAGCCCTTCTTTGGCGATCTCTGCGACTTTATGACGAGCGGTCCGGTCGTCAAGATGGTCGTTTCCGGTCTCTCTGCTGTCTCCAAGATGCGCGCCCTTATGGGCGCTACCAACCCGCTTGACGCTGCCCCCGGCACCATTCGCGGTGACTTCGCTGTCGATGTCAACGCCAACGTGATCCACGGCTCCGACTGCGTGGAGAACGCCGAGATCGAGATCAAGCGCTTCTTTGGCTAAACCAGCTTTGACTCCTTAAAGCTGTTAGCGTGTGGCTTTGGCGCCGCGGAATTCCAGCCGCGGCGCCCTTTTTATTCCAGTAGATTTCTAGGTATATCCCAAAAATCTACTAAACAGCCCCGTCCGGATGTGTGTTCCGGACGGGGCTGTCGTTAACGTATGGTGCTGTAAGTCTTTAGGCCTCGTCGACGACCTTGAGTCCGCGGGTCTGGTCGATCTCGTTGAGGAGATTGACGCGACGCTCGTGGCGGCCGCCCTCAAACTCGGCGTCGAGCCACTCGTCGACAATCATCTTGGCGAGCTCGGAGCCCACGACGCGGGCACCAAAGGCGAGCACGTTGGTGTTGTTGTGCATGCGGGAGAGCTTGGCGCTGAAGGGCTCGGAGCACACGACGGCGCGTACGCCCTCGACCTTGTTGGCAGCCAGGCTAATCCCGACGCCGGTGCCACAGATGAGGATGCCCAGGTCGACGTCGCCGTTGGCAACGGCCTTACCCACCTTGTAGCCGGCGATGGGGTAGTCAAAGCTCTCGGAGGTGTCGGTGCCAAAGTTCACGACCTCGCAGCCGCGCTCCTTCAGGTGCTCGGAGATGATGTTCTTGAGCTCGACGGCGGCGTGGTCGTTACCGATACCGATCTTCATGGATGCTTCCTCTCTGGTCTGTGCGGCGAGATTGCTAAAGGTTTACCGCGTTCGACTGCATGATAGCGCGACTTTTGTGTAAACGCTCGGGCGTTTTTTGCTCAAACGCTTTAGCATGCAATAAGACCGGCTTCTCATGAATAATGCCGCTAATTTGTGCTCGAGCGCCGTCCGCCGGAACCATGGTTGTGCTTTTTGTTGCATTGTTATCAAATAAAATAGCGAACTATTTTGAGAGCCCAGCCCGTTATACAAGTAGGAGATACCTATGCCTGCCGATTCCCTTCGTGATACCGCGTTTTGCGATGTTTTGAACCGCGAGCTAGTCTGTGCGCTCGGCTGCACCGAGCCCATTGCCGTTGCCTATGCAGCGGCGCTGGCGAGCCAGACGCTCGGTTGCGAACCCGATCATATGGATGTTGCCTGCTCGGGCAACATCATCAAGAACGTAAAGAGCGTGACCGTGCCTAACTCGGGCGGTATGCATGGTATTGAAGCCGCGGCCGTGCTGGGTGCCGTGGGCGGCGACGCCAAGAGCGCGCTCGAGGTTCTCGAGAGTGTTGACGATAAAGACCGTGCTCGCGTGGCCGAGCTCCTCGCCGATGCCGGCTACTGCGATGTGTCGCTTGTCGAGGGCGTGCCCAACCTCTACATCAAGGTGGCTGCCACGGCCGGGGGGCATACCGCGGTCGTCGAGATTACCGACCACCACACCAATGTCACGTGCCATACGCTCGACGGTATTCCGGTATGCGGCAAGTCGGTGGGGGAGTGTGCCGCCTGCGCCGAGCGCGTGGTGGCCGAGCGCGCGGCAGATAGCGCCGACACGCCCATGTCGATTGAGACCATCATCGACTTTATTGAGGACGGCGATGTTGAGGGTGCTCGCGCTGCCGTTGAGCGTCAGATCGAGCTGAACGGCGCCATTAGCGCAGAGGGCTTGGCGCACGCTTGGGGTGCCGAGGTGGGCCGTACGCTGCTGGGCGCTCGTGCCGATGACGTCGCCTGCCGTGCCCGTGCGCGTGCGGCCGCCGGGTCTGACGCCCGTATGAACGGCTGTGCGCTGCCGGTCGCCATTGTGTGCGGCTCGGGCAACCAGGGTATTACCTGTGCGTTGCCCGTTATGGAATATGCCGACTACCTGCGCTGCGACCACGAGCGCCTGGTGCGTGCCGTGATGCTGTCTGATCTTATTGCCGTGCATATCAAGAGCTATATTGGTGCGCTCTCGGCGTTTTGCGGTGCTATTTGCGCTGCGTGCGGTGCCGGCGCGGCGATTACCTGGCTGTGCGGTGGCACGCGCGAGCAGATCGGCGCGACGGTCTCCAATACGCTCGGTAACGTGGGCGGCATCGTGTGCGATGGCGCCAAGGCAAGCTGCGCCGCCAAGATTTCCGCTGCCGTTGATGCGGCGATTCTGGGCCACGATATGGCCATGCAGGGCCGCGGCTTCCGTGCCGGAGAGGGCCTGATTCAGGATACGGTGGAAGAGACGATCGCCAGCATGGGCTATGTGGGCCGCGTTGGCATGAAGGATACCGACGTCGAGATCCTCAACATCATGATCGGCAAGACCATCGTCGACTGCTAGGGGCTCTGGGGCACTGCATCTTGTTGTTGAAACTATCGCGCTTGTGGCTGCAAAGCACCTGTCTGCATTGCGGACAGCGAGGATCTCGCGGTATGTCACCAGGTCGTTCTCGCGCTTGATGCGCTCGAGGACGGTCGCGACAACAAGCGCCGCTATCGCCGGCAGGAACGCCGCAGCCGCGGCGACGCCGGCGCCCCAGGTGCCCTCCATCCAGTTAAACGCCGGCGACAGTATCAGTGCGAACGCCACCGCCAGCAACGCGAGCATCAGCACGGCCAGCCATAGCATCCGCGTTCCCATGCGCTTGCGATCTCTTTCGACTGCCTCTTCCATAACGGTCACGTCTCCCTTCACGAGCGTGTCTATGGAGGTGTCGAATAAGATGCTCAGCATGAGCAGACTCTGGACGTCCGGATACGTCTTGTCCCGCTCCCAGTTGCTGATCGTCTGACGCGACACGTAGAGTTTCTCGGCGAGTTGTTCTTGGGAGAGCCCATCGCCTCGCGCCGCGTCTTGATCTGGTTGCTGATGTCCATCGTCACCTCCCGGTCGTGAAGGAGCGTCCCGCGAACACGCCGGGTGCGCTATCGAATCTGTTGTACATCATATGCGGCAAGGCTTGCCGGGCGCTGCAAAAACTGTTTTGCACGGGGTTTACCTGCATGATTGTTGCTGCGATGGCTTAGCGATGTTGTCGAGCAGTCATCCAAGTGTACAGGCCCATGGCGGCGTAGCCGATTGCGGTATAGGCAACCCCATGGAACGCAAGGTCCTGGCTGCCCTCGACCTTGAGGGGAAACAGGACCGCGGGTCCGATTCCGAGCGCCGCGGGTACCCAGAAGAGCGTCCTCGCGGAGTTCGCGGCGAGCAGGCCGAGGGTGATTGCAGTTGCGGGGAGCACGGGGTAGATCAGCGCCATCATGGCGATCATGCCGGCATCGGGTGGGACGACCCTCACCAGGAGGACGGGGATTGCCCAGCAGGCGCCAACGATTGCGATCAATGCGATGAGGGACGCGCGTACGGTGACGTTCATGGGGCACCTCCTAACGGGAATCGCCCCCATTCTGGCATACATCTTCAGAATGGGGGCTAAGGGGGATACCATTTCGGGGAACGGGTGCGTACCCGCGCTTTTAACTCAGCATCTTGGCGAGCATGCCGATGCCGACGCCCACCAGTCCGCCGGCGATGGCGCCGATGATGATCTGCACCGCGTTGCGCGTGCCCTTGACCCAAGGGTTCATCTCGCGCTCACGGCGCCCCTCGAGCGTGTCGCGATCGACCTGCTCGCCGCGGCTAAACGCCAACACCTCGCGGTACGTGACGAGGTCGTGCTGCTTCTTCATGCGTTCCATATACACGAACGCCACGAGCATCACGACGAGCGCCACGGCGGCAAACGCCGCGGTGGGCGCGATGTGCATGCCCCAGCCCCATTCGAACTGGAACGCCGCCCACGCGCTCAGCACCAAAAACACGACCGCACTCACGACCGTGATTGTGGATAGGGCGTTGTACTTCTTGACCGCTTCGTTCATTACCTGTGCCATGGTTTCCACATCTCCTTTGATGAGGGAGTCCACGGTCACCCCGAACACGTTGGAAAGCAGCAGCAGGCTCTGGACATCCGGATACGTACGGCCGCACTCCCAGTTGCTGATGGTCTGGCGCGACACGTAGATGCGCTCCGCCAGATCGTCTTGGGACAGTCCGAGCTCCGTGCGATGCTCCTTGATGTGCGAGCCCAGCTCCATGCGTTTGCTCCCTAGAGGGTCGGGGTGACCCCTGTCGAGAGCCACCATGTCATTGACGCGAGCATCGTACCATCAAAGGTCTTTATATTTGACCCCCACGGGGCAAAATCGAGCTGTCAAAAGGCTTTATATACGACATCTAGCTGGGAAAAGAACGGTCCCCAAAGGCGGATGCCTCCGGGGACCGGTTGGTGCGTATAGAGGGGGCGAGCTTGCTTTGGGTTGGTGTTGGCCCCGCCGCTCGGCTCGACTTTGGAGCGGCGGGGCTCAGCTCTGCCTCGGCGCTGGCGAGGCAGAGCGCGGCTTTGCCCCGACGTCGGCAGCGGCCGAGCCCTGTCTTCCCGGCTTAGCCCTCTTCGCCTTTGGGCGTGCCCTTGAACGAGGGCTCTTTCTTTGGCAGCCTTCCCGCGCGTTTGAGGGCGTCTCGCAAGATCCATTCCACCTGACCGTTGGCGCTGCGCATCTCATCGTCCGCCCAGCGTTGGACGGCCTCCCAGATAGCGGGGTCTATACGGAGTGGATACTGCTTGCGTGCCATGACGTGCCTTCTTGTCGAATGTGCAATTTTGCACCCGTCCCCAAATTACTCATTGGTGTTGGGGTTAGTACAGCGAGCCTGCGTTGAGCACCGGGTGCGCCTCGGATTCACCGCAGAGCACCACCATGAGGTTGCTGGCCATCTGCGCCTTGCGCTCGTCGTCGAGCTCGATGGTGCCGCCGGCAGCCATCTCCTTCACGGCCATGTCGACCATGGAGACCGCGCCCTCGACGATCTTCTTGCGTGCGGCGATGACGGCCTCGGCCTGCTGGCGGCGCAGCATCGCCTGGGCGATCTCGGGGGAGTAGGCGAGGTGCGTGAGACGTGCATCGTCGACCTCGACGCCGGCGGGCGCCAGGCGCATCGCGAGCTCGCGGCGCAGGGCTTCGGAGACCTCTTCCACATTGGCGCGCAGCGTGATGGCGCCGGCGGCATCGGACTCGTCCTCCAGGTGGTCGTAGGCGTACACGCTCGCCACGTGGCGCAGCGCCGTCTCGGCCTGCATGGCGACATAGCTCTGGTAGTCGTCGACGTCGAAGAGCGCCTTGGCGGTATCGGCGACGTGCCACACCACGACGGTTGCGATCTCGATGGGGTTGCCCATTTTGTCGTTGACCTTCAGGCGCTCGCCATTTAGGGTGCGCACGCGGGTGGAGATGGTGGTGGGGTTGCCCTTGGCGGCCTTCTGCGCCGCGGCCTTGGCGGCCTTGGAATCGCTCATCTCGAGCTCGATCATCTCGCCGATCCCGGCCGATCCGCCCATGCTCTTGCTAAAGAACGGGTTGGCCCAGAAGAAGCCCTCGTCGCGGACGGTGCCCACGTACTTGCCGAACAGGATGCACACGCGCGCCTGGCCGGGCTGCAGCGAGAAGAATCCGTTGAGTGGGATGAACCACAGGCAAAACGCGAGGATGCTGAGGCCGAGCCCCCATCCGTAGACTGCGGGCGCGTCGACGCCGTCGGGCGTGCTCGCGAGCCCGATGGTGCTCCAGATAAAGAGGCCGATGATGGCGATGAGCGCCACCGCCACGGCGACGAGCATGCCGTAGCCCGACTTGGCCTTGAGTTGCTTTTCCACGCTCATTGTGAGTTCCTTTCACGACTGCGCCGGCGTTTGCGTGACGTCCCCGGCGCCGCGCTCCAGATTGCGATGGGGAGGAGGCGAGTCCCCGAGCAGTCCGTGCGGCTGCTGATTGCATTGTGATATCACATTGAGACCAAGTCAAGGGGAATCGGATGCCGTCTCTCATGGCATAAGTGGTTCGGGGCGCCCGGCATCTACGCTCCGTAGAGGTCTTCCTGTTGCATCTTGGCTCGCAAGTCCCTATAATAGCCCCGCTCACGGCTGAAGGTTTACCTCGAGATTTGGAAAGGGGAGCTGCACCATGCTTGCTTCCATTTGGCTCTAGCCACGGTCGCGTGAGCGACCGGTACTTCGCTGCATACCACCGATCGCATCAAAGGATTATTCCATGACACAACCGAATCCCTGCGCTTCTTGGAAGCGCTCGCTCGCCATCGTCTGGATCGGCGAGTTCTTCTCCGTGCTCACGAGCTCCATTCTGCAGATGGGTCTCATCTGGCACGTCACCCTCACCACCGGCTCCGCGAGCGCCCTGTCGTTCGTGAGCCTGGCGGCCTTCTTGCCCATGGCGCTCCTCGGCGCCTTCGCGGGCACCATCGTGGACCGCACGTCCATCAAGCGTCTCATGATCGGCGCCGATCTCTTCATCGCGGCCGTGAGCCTCACGCTTGTCTTCGGCTCGCTTCGGGGCGACCTTTCTGTCGCCGTTGTGGCGGCGGTGCTGTTCGTCCGTGCGCTGGGCAGCACGCTCCATACGCCCGCCTTCAACGCGCTCACACCGCTCATCGCCCCGCCCGAGGTGCTCGGCAAGCTGGCGGGCATGCTGCAGTTCATGCAGTCGGGTAGCTATATCATCGGCAACGCCATCGCCGCGGCGGTCTACCCGGCGTTTGGTCTGACTTTCATGATCGCGCTCGATGTCGCCGGGGCGGTGCTCGCGAGCATCGCGGTGGCGACCTCCGGCATCAAGACGCCGGCGCCCGAGCGCCATACGCCCGAGGAGAACGCCGAGGCGTCGCACCGCGCGGTGCGGGCCTTCCTATTGGAGACGGCCAACGGGTACCGCGAGCTCAAACGCCATCACGGTCTGTTCGCCATGCTCTGGATCGGCTTCGCCTTCTCGGTCCTGTTCTCGCCCATATCCGCGCTGTTCCCGCTCATGGTGTTCGACCATTTTGGGGGCACCACTACGCAGTCGGCTATCGCGGAGATCGCGTTCTCGGTCGGCATGATCGCGGCGAGCGGCTGGATCGGGGCGACGGGTGGCCTTAAGAACCGCGCTCTTTCGTGCACGCTGGCCATCGGCCTCATCGGAGCCGCCGCGCTCGCGGGCGGCCTCGTGCCCCCTTCCGCGCTCGTTGTGTTTCTGGGGCTTACGTTCGCGATGGGGGTCTCGAGTCCGCTGTACAGCGCGCCGCAGATGGCGCTCATGCAGGAGCGCGTCGATCCCGAGTGCATGGGCCGCGTCTTCGGTCTGTACGGAGCGGTCTGCAGCTGGGCTATGCCCGTGGGGCTCGTCGCATCGACCTTGTTCGCGGACGCCATCGGCGTAAGCGCGTGCTTCGTGCTCATCGGTGCTGCAATGGTGATCCTAGCAGGCATCACCTGGGCGATCCCGAGCATCCGCAAGATTGGGTAGCGCTCTGGCGGAGTGCGTTTCGTTTCGGACGGCTCGTAGGGTCGCTGCGACGTGAAGGGTGGTCGACGGTGCGCCTGCGAGGGCGCCGTCGACCACCCTTTTGTTTAATTCGTCTGGCCCGGCGCCGATCATCATCTGTTCGCCGGGCGATTGCGATGCCGCCGCTTGCCGATACGCGGCTCCTTACGTTGTGCGCATCCCATCGTTCTGGCAGCGTTTCCTGCAGTTAATCTCCAGAGCTCGAGGCGGTGGCCCCTATGAGTAATCTGCTCGAATCCATTCTGCGCGTCGGTATGACCGTGTTCATCGTCGGCCCGCTCACTGCATGGGTCGCCCGCCGCGGCGCGAGCGAGCGCAGCAAGGCAACGGACAGCCTCGATTGCTTCACGGTGCGCATGCCCGCAGCCATCCGCACGATCATCGCCTGCTGCGCCGTCGCGTTCGAACTGCTCATGCTGGGTGTCTACGTCTGGCAGGGCGTCTCGCTGGGCGAGTGGGACCACGAACTTGTGTGGTTCGGTCATGCCATGGCGCTCGCGGGTATGGCTATCTGGGCCTTGCTGAGCATCCCGCGTATCGACGTGGACGGTGGGCGCATTCTCTCGCGTAACGCCTTCGGCATCCGCAAGGAGACGACGTTTGGCAACATCACCCGTGCAACGCTTCACGCGCAGATGATGAGGATCGACCTGTTCGAGGGCGACCGGAAGTTCTGCTCGATAAGCCTCGAGGGGGTGTGCTCGCTCAACCTCCTCGCCCGTCTGGAGGAAGAGGGCATCGAAGTCTCGGACGCCGTCGACGGTCCCATGACCAAGGCGGGCCTGTGTTGGTCTGCCATCAAGCCGTTGACGATTGTTTTCAACGGCATGGCCCTCGTCTTCTCGCTCGTCCTCGCCTTCATGGCGGTCTTCACCGACGAGGGTGCGCGCCTGCTCGTGCTCATCCCGTTCCTGTTCCTGTTCATAGGGGGGTTCCTGCCCCTGCTCATGCTCGGCATGCCGGCCCGCGGCATCCTCGAGATCGGCAGGCAGGAGCGCGCGCTCGGTTTCTCCTTCTCCGAGGAGATGGCAAGCCGAGGTGCCACGGGTACTTCGCTTGTCGATGACGATTGGTTCATCGAGATCAGCAACGCCCGCGTCGTGGCGTTTCGCCGCGATTACCTCAAGAAGATCACGGCGCACGAGAACAGCGAGAGCGGCGACCGCTGCACGGTGACCACGAGGGGTGGTTGCAAAATCAAGGTGTATGCAAGTGGGCAGCACGCTCGAGGACCTGCGCACGTGGTTCAAACAGGGTGCCAAGGTCAGAAGCACACTCGACCGCGCGGGGGACGCACTCGAGGCGACCGTTTGATTGGGTTGCCTGCCAAGGATCCAAAACGGGAAGGGGCGCTGTCGGCGCCCCTTGTCATACCAGGCCCGCTGGCCAGCGAGAGGCCTGCAGGTCGACATGTCCGTTGGCGAGGAAGGCAACGCCTTCGTCCTCGAGCAGTGTGCGCTGCGCCTCGGGCCCACCGAAGGCGAACCCCTCCGCGAGGCGTCCGTCGGCGAATACGATGCGATGACAGGGGATGGTGCCGGGTTCCGGATTGACGTGCAGGGCGTATCCCACGTATCGGGCTCGACGGGGCTCACCAACGAGCTTGGCGATCTGACCATATGTGGCAACCATGCCGCAGGGCACCTGGCGTACCATGTCGTATACGCGGTTGAAGAATCCGTCGGTGTCCCGGTCTGCCATGCCGCCCTCACTTTCAATCGATATCGCCATTGTAGTCAAGAAAGGCGCCCCACATGCGCGGGGCGCCTTTCCAAAGAGGTGTTGCGCGAGGGGAGGGAAGGCGCAACGTTCGTGTCGAAGGTCTTTAATTCGCCTGTGCCTTCATTAAGTTAACTATAGCTAATTCTCTGAGACCCAAGTCGTAGACCGACGAGCACACAGCCTCTCCATAAGTTAATCAAGGGTTACAAATAGAAAGACACAGCGACATGTGGTCGTTGGGGTTCAAGGAATCGCTCGATGAGTTCGGAGAACGCACCCTCAGTCCCAGCCGTTTCAAGGACGACATCGCAATACGGCCGCACGTCGTCGGTGACATTCGCCACGCCGACGCCCAGTCCCGCCGCCTTGATCATGGAGAGGTCGTTTGCGGAATCACCAACGGCGATGACCTCGGACATCGGAATTCCCAGCATATCGGCAAGGCGCGTGAGCCCCGTCCCTTTGTCAACGCCTGCGGGCATGAGTTCGAGGTAGCGCTTGGAGGAGAAGGTGATGTCAACGCCGAGTCGCTCGGCCATCGGCGCGAGCTTGCGGCCCAATTCCTGCAGCTCATCGAAGTCCCAGTCGACGTACAGGATCTTCACGATGCCACGGCCTTCAAGGAATGAGAGGTCGGGATGGTCAGATCCGCGAAAATGAGTGACCCCGGTGATCGATTCCAGATAGTCGCGCTCCCGTGTGGGTGCGTCATTCACGAACACGTGGCCGTCGGCGACGTTGACGTGCATGCAGAGTCCGAGTTCGAGCCCCTTTGCATAGATCGCGTTCGCGCATTCGTTGGAAAGGCCGCAGGTGGTGAGCGGGGTGGGGTCTCCCACGCGGTTGATGAAGCCGCCGTTATAGGAGAGCACATAGCCGTCTTCGATCAGCTCGCGGGCCTCCCCCGAGAAGTTGTCCATGATAGAGGAATACCATCGCCCGCTCGAAGGGACGAACAGCACACCGAGCTCCCTCATGCGTTTGAGTGCTCGGAGATTGGACGCCGGGATGGCGTGGTCGGCATCGAGAAACGTCTCATCCATATCGCTGGCAACAAGTCGGTACATGCAATCCCCCATACAACGTAAAAAACGAGGCGGGCTTATTATCGCCCACCTCGTAAGACCTTGGCTATGTCGAAGGCGTGGACACGTGAAGATGGCCCATTCGCGTGTCGCGGCGCGTTTCCGCGAGCCGGATGGCTTAGTACACCATTCCCATGGCTTCGCGTACCTCGGCGAGCGTGGCCTCGGCGACCTCGTTAGCGCGGCGGTTGCCCTCGTGCAGCACGTCCTTGACGTAGTCCATATCCTGCACGAGCTCCTCGCGGCGCGCGCGGATGGGGGCGAAGTGCTCGTTCACGCTCTCGGTGACGTACTTCTTGAGCGCGCCTGCGCCGCCCATGCCGATCTCCTCGGCGATCTCGACCTCGGAGCGGCCGGTGCAGATGGCGGCGGTGGAGAGCAGGCCGGACACACCGGGACGGGCTTCGGGGTCGAACGTGATCATGCGCTCGCCGTCGGTCTGGCTCTTCTTGATGCGCTTGGCCGTCTCCTCGGCGGTCATGGAGATGTTGATGGCGTTGCCGTAGGACTTGCTCATCTTGCGCCCGTCAAGGCCGGGCAGCAGCGGCGTGTCGGACAGCAGCGCGTCGACCTCGGAGAACACCTTGCCGTAGCGGTTGTTGAACTTGCGTGCGATGGTGCGGGTGAGCTCGATGTGCGGCAGCTGGTCGCGCCCGACCGGCACCACGTTGCCCTTGCAGAACAAGATGTCGCACGCCTGGTGCACGGGGTAGGTGAGCAAAAGGCCGGTGAGCTCATGGCCGCTGGCCTCCATCTCGGCCTTGACGATGGGGTTGCGCTGCAGCAGGGCCTCGGAGACCAGCGACAGGAACGGCAGCATGAGCTGGTTGGCGGCGGGCACGGCGGAGTGCGTGTAGATCATCGTCTTGTCGGGGTCCAGGCCGCAGGCCAGGTAGTCGATGACCATGTTGTAGACGTTGTCCTAGATGTTGTCGGTGCTGTCGCGGTCGGTGATGACCTGGTAGTCGGCGATGAGCACGTTGGTGTGGACGCCCATGTCCTGCAGCTCGACACGGCTCTTGAGCGTGCCGAAGTAGTGGCCGAGGTGCAGGCGGCCGGTGGGGCGGTCGCCGGTGAGCATGGTGTACTTCTCGGGGTGCTGCGGCAGGTCGGCGCGGATCTGGTTGCTGCGCTCGAGGCTGACCTCATAGCTGAGCTCGTTGGGCATGCTGTCTCCTTTTGGGTTGAGTGCCTGGCCGGCATTGTCGGTCTTGGTTGAAGATGAAGCTACCAGAGAAACGGCGTCTCTTGCCGGAATCAACGATGGTTTTCGCCGTGTCGTCCCGCAGGGTCGTTTCCCTTCTTGGGAAGGAGCCCCTCGATATGCTCGAGCCGCTCCTCATGGGCCGCGTGCGCCGCGCGCTCCTCGGCGGCGAAAGCGGGGTCTTCGGGCGTGACGGTCTCATCTCGCTGTCGACTCCGGTACCACCGCGACGGCGCTCCTGAGCCTGCTCGTCGACAAGCCGGTGACTATCTACACCACCAACGGCTATGCATGTCGGTTTACGGGCGAGCTTGCTGCTAAGGTGGTGGTAATTGGCGGCGACTTCAACCCCGTTACCTGCTCGCTCACCGGTCCTATGGTTGAGAGCGCGCTGCGCGAGCTGTACTTTGACCGGGCGTTTATAGGTGTCAACGCGGTGGACGAGGACCGCGGTATCATGACGCCAGGTTATCCCGAGGCTATCAAAAAACGTATCGTGATGCAGAATTCCCAGGCGAGTTACGTACTCGCCGATAGCTCCAAGTTCCACGTGTTTTCAAATGTAAAGGTGTGCGACCTGGAGGGCTTTACTGTTATTTCCGACAGGCGCGACTCCAAAATCGGCGAACGCGTCAAAATGATCACGGCCTAGGACACTGGGGCATCGCTTCTTGCCCTCAAGCCGTTGCCCACGTAACGAAGCGTGGGGCAAACGTGCGCCCCATTCCTGATTTGGGGACTAGCTTAGTTCGTCGGCTATTTGGTGCTCGTAGAAGGCTTCTACTACGGCGTTAAAGTCGCGGGCGAAGTCTTCCATGGTTCCACGCCAGGTGGCTCGGCCGGGCTTTCCTTGGCCCACATAGGCGGTTTGAATGCCGCAGGCGGGGCTGGGGAAATCGCGCTTGGGATCGTTGCCCACCATAAGGACCTCGTGCGGCTCGAGCCCCATGACCTGCAGCTGCTCTAGATAATATGTGGCATCGGGCTTGCAGCGCGTGGCGTTGCCCATGTGCGTTACGAGCTCGAAGGGCGCGTCTGTCAGCTCGCCCCAGCCCATGCGGCACTCGATGGCCCCTTGGGGAAAGCTGGGGTTGGTGAAGAGCGCGCAGCGCAGCCCCGCGTCCTGTACGGCTTGAAGCGCGGCGTGCGCACCCGGCATGGCTTTTGCGTTGATCATGTCATCGTTCTTGTACGGCAGAACTTCGTGATCGTAGTAGGTAAACGCCTCGTAGATAAGTGGGTCCGAGAGGCAAATGCCGCACCGGCGCTCGACCTCGGTCTGGTAAAACTCAAGATTGGTGCGATTGTCCGTGCTGCTGCGGCGATTGGCGTTGAGGTCGACCAGGATGGTGCCGAGGCGCGCCATCGTGCCCCCGCGGCTGCGACGTCCGATATCCGCGAGCATCGACGAGACATCCTTAAAATAGCGAAGGATGAACGCGTTGAGGTTGATGCTAAGAAGCGTCTCGTCCATATCGAAAACGACTGCTTTGAGCACGCGGGCACCTTTCTCGAAAAATCGTTCCAGAATCGTATGTCTGGGATACTTTACCCCAAAGCAGTGTGCCTAGCTGCTCATCGTCAACTTATGGAGACGGTCGTTCACAAGATTGCGAAAAAGTCTCCATACGAGTAAAAAATCGCAGTTCACGCTTGAAATCGAAGTGATTTCCACGTAACCTATACGAACGTGATTGCATAAGCGTCACATTAGTATCTGTCGGCTCCCGAGTGTTCCTAAACGTTGTGTGCTTGTCGCACCCTTCTGTAGGTCCTAGCAATCGGGGCCCCGTAGTTCGAAAGGGGTCCACCTTTGAGTGAGATTCAGAACTCGTCCATTTTCTCTCTTGACGATGTCAACGAGGAGGAGATGAACAACCTCATCGACGGTACGATTACCGACTTTGATGAGGGCGATCTCGTTAACGGTACTGTCGTTAAGATCGAGCATGACGAGGTGCTCGTTGACATCGGATTCAAGTCCGAGGGCGTTATCCCGGTCCGCGAGCTGTCCATCCGCAAGGACGCTAACCCTGCAGACATCGTTGCACTCGGTGATTCCATCGAGGCCCTGGTTCTCCAGAAGGAGGACAAGGACGGTCGTCTGGTCCTTTCCAAGAAGCGTGCCGAGTACGAGCGTGCTTGGAACCGCATCGAGGAGAAGTTCAACTCCGGCGAGAACGTCGAGGGCGAGGTTATCGAGGTTGTCAAGGGCGGCCTGATCCTCGACATCGGCCTGCGTGGCTTCCTGCCCGCTTCCCTCGTCGACCTCCGTCGCGTCAAGGACCTCACCTCCTACATGGGCACCCGCATCGAGGCCCGCGTCATCGAGATGGACCGCAACCGCAACAACGTCGTTCTCTCCCGTCGCGTCGTGCTTGAGGAGTCCCGTAAGGCCGAGCGCTCCGAGATCCTGTCCAAGCTCAAGTCTGGCATGCGTCTCCAGGGCACCGTTTCTTCCATCGTCGACTTCGGCGCCTTCGTCGACCTCGGCGGTATCGACGGCCTCATCCACATCTCCGAGCTCTCCTGGAACCACGTCAACCATCCTTCCGAGGTTGTCAAGGTCGGCCAGGAGGTCGAGGTCGAGGTTCTCGACGTCGATCTCAACCGCGAGCGCATCTCCCTGGGTCTCAAGCAGACCACCGAGGATCCGTGGCGCGCACTGGTCAAGAAGTACCCCGTCGGCGCTATCGTCGAGGGCACTGTGACCAAGCTTGTCCCGTTCGGCGCTTTCGTCGACCTGGGCGAGGGCATCGAGGGCCTGGTGCACATCTCCGAGATGGCCAACAAGCACGTCGACCAGCCTTCTCAGGTCACCCACGTGGGCGACAAGGTTCAGGTCAAGGTCATGGAGATCGACCTCGACCGTCGTCGTATCTCCCTGTCCATGAAGTCTGCTGCTGAGACTCTGGGCGTTGAGATCGAGGTCACCCCGCTGCCTTCCGAGAAGAAGGACGAGGAGACCGACGCCGAGTAAATCGGTTTGACGATCACTTGTTTTAAGGGATCCGTCCGCAATGGACGGGTCCCTTTTTGCATTTGTTGCTGAGGTGCGCGATGCCGCCCGTGTACAATGCCGCCTAGGCTGTTCACGGGCTATTGGGTTGTTGGTGCATGAAAAATGCCGACATCCCGCCTCGGGGAGGAGGCGGGAACGCACCGAGTAGACGGAGGGGTGCGGAGCGCGGTCGCGTCTCGACTGACGACGTTGCCCATCGACGACCCTATTGTACCGCATGGCATGGTTCTTGGTATATCGTGTCGAACGCTTGTGTTGTGCCTTTGCCTGCGGCAACGGTGTGTTACACTCTTGCACTGCTGAGTGGGCCAGACGGTCGCGCGATGTGCTGCTTGCGGCACGCGTGAGGAAAGTCCGGGCTCCAGAGGGCGGGATGCCGGCTAACGGCCGGGCGGAGTGATCCGACGGAAAGCGCCGCAGAAAAGAAGACTCCCACCTGCGCCGCAAGGCGTAAAGGGAAAAGCTGAAACGGTGGTGTAAGAGACCACCAGCGTCGTGGCAACACGGCGGCTTGGCAAGCCCCATCCGGAGCAAGCGCGAATAGGAACGCTATGGGCCGGCCCGGTCCGCGTTCGGGTAGCGTGCGTGGAGCTGCACGGTAACGTGCAGACAAGATAAATGACCGTTCACGACAGAACCCGGCTTATAGGCCCACTCGGCACTTTGTTGACGCTGCGAACCCGTCAGCGCGACAATCTGCCTTTCAAGCCTTCGGGCATGACCATAAGGTCAATGCCCTCGTCTTTCAAGGCACCTTGCTCGCGCTGACGGGTTCTCGCTTTCGTTGACGGAATCATCGGCGGTTCCGTTCTTGGCATCTCGCTGTTTTTGCCTGGTCATCGGCAGCCTCGTTTCTGTTGCAATCTCGTCTTTCAAGGCACCTTGCTCGCGCTGACGGGTTCTCGCTGTTGGTGACGGCCTCATTGGCGTTTCCGCTCTTGTTGGCGAGGACAACGGTGCTGTCTTTGCCGTATTATTGAGCTGTTTGTTGCCGCGCTTAGTTTTGTTGAGGGGCTTTGTTGGACAGCTATTTTACTCTGCAATCGAATATTGAGGCTTCGGGCGAGTTTGTGGACCGCAAGAGCCGGTTTATTGCCCAGCTGGTCCATATTGAGTCCGAGGATGAGGCGAATGCCTTTATCGAGATGGTTCGCAAGCGTCATTACGACGCTCGACATAATGTGCCCGCGTGGATTTTGGTCGATGGACGCGAGCGCCAGAGCGATGATGGTGAGCCGAGCCGCACGAGCGGTATGCCGACGCTCGAGGTGCTGCGCGGTGCGGGGCTCAAAAATGTTTGCTGCGTAGTGACGCGCTATTTTGGCGGCACGCTGTTGGGGCCTGGTGGCTTGGTGCGCGCCTATACCGCGGCGACGCAGGCGGCGGTGGCCTCGGCTCAGGAGTCCGGGCAGATCGTCGAGATGACGAGTGTCGTGCCGGTTGACGTGCATGTGGCCTATCCACAGTATGAGCAGGTGCTTCGCTTGGCCCAGGATTCGGGTGCCAAGGTTTCGGATACCGATTACGCGGATGCCGTGACGATTCATTTGGTGTTTAAGGCGGGGGAGCAGGAGCCGTTTTGCGCTAAGATGCGCGAGCTTATGGCAGGGCGCGAGGAGATTGAGGTCGGCGCTCCCGAGTTTGCGAAGTTCTAACGACGACGGCCGGCGTGCTTTTGGATGAATCCCAAGCGCGCCGGCCGTCGTTTTATGTTGCTGTCGTTTACTCGGCGAGCTGCTTTAGCACATCGCAGGCGATTTCGACGGCATCGTCGATGCAGCCGGGGCAGCTGCGGAGCGGACCCTTGTCCGATCCGATGCCCTTGAGCGTACCGCAGACGGTCGTCGTGTTCTTCTCGCCAAAACGCTTGGCGATTTCGCGCGACAGCTTGTAGGTCTGGCCCTTGGTCTTGGGGTTATCCATGCCGTCGCTCATTACAAAGCCCATGATGGCCACGGCGCCCGAGATAGCGCCGCAGGTCTCGGTCATGCCGCCCATGCCGGCGCCAAAGCCCTCGGTGAGGATAAAGGCGATCTGGGGGTCGAGCCCGACGGCGGGTGCGAGCGTGCAGGCGACGGCCTGTGCGCAGTTAAAGCCACGGGCGTGGTATTCGGCAGCCTGAGCCTGACAGGCGGTGATGTCGAGCTGGGCAGTATCGATTTGCTTCATCGTTGTCTCCTCGGTAACGGTGTACTCGCCTATGGTACCCTTGCCGACGCTTTTGTTCATCGAAAGCCTCATGTATGCCTCATTTTTATCTATCGAATAATTGCCAAGATCTGCGATAAATGCCCCCTGTTGATTTGTCTCATAACCTACCTTGGGGATGGGTTGAGAGGGGTGCGGGGTAGCGGTATCGTGAACCGGATAAAAATGTAACCCAGGCAAGGGAGCTAGATATGAGCGAGCAGACCATCGGTACGACATGTGTTCAGGGCGGCTATCACCCGGGAGATGCGGAGCCGCGCCAGGTGCCCATCTACCAGTCCACCACGTGGAAGTATGACACGTCCGAGCACATGGGCAAGCTGTTTGACCTGGAGGAGTCTGGCTATTTCTACAGCCGTCTGCAGAACCCTACGTGCGATCTGGTTGCCGCCAAGATCTGCGAGATGGAGGGCGGCACCGCTGCGATGCTCACGAGCTCGGGCATGGCTGCGAACTTCCTCGCGATCTTTAACGTGGCCGGCGCCGGCGATCATGTGGTCGCAAGCTCGGCCATCTACGGCGGTACCTACAACCTGCTTGCCCATACCATGGGTCGTATGGGCGTTACCTGTACGTTCGTTGCCCCCGATTGCACCGATGAGGAGCTCGAGGCAGCCTTTGAGCCCAATACCAAGCTCGTCTTTGGCGAGACGATCGCCAACCCCGCCCTTGCCGTGCTCGATATTGAGCGCTTTGCCAAGGCCGCGCATGACCACGGCGTGCCGCTGATGGTCGACAACACCTTCCCGACGCCCGTGATGTGCCGTCCCTTTGAGTGGGGCGCCGATATCGTTACGCACTCCACCACCAAGTACATGGATGGACATGGGGCCTGCCTGGGCGGCGTGATCGTCGACCACGGCCAGTTTGATTGGATGGCCCATGCGGACAAGTTCCCGGGTCTCACCACGCCCGATGAGAGCTACCACGGCGTGACCTATGCCGAGAAGTTCGGTCGCGAGGGCGCCTTCATTACCAAGGCAACCGCTCAGCTCATGCGCGACCTCGGCCCCATGCAGAACCCGCAGGCGGCGTTTTTCCTGAACAGCTCGCTCGAGAGCCTGCATGTGCGCATGCCGCGTCATTGCGAGAACGGCCTGGCTGTTGCCAAGTTCCTGCAGAGCCATCCCAAGGTGCGCTTCGTGAGCTATCCGGGTCTGGAGGGCGACAAGTACTATGACCTAGCTCAAAAGTACATGCCCAACGGCACCTGCGGCGTTGTGAGCTTTGGCTTTAACGGTGGTCGCGCGGCGGCCGAGACCTTTATGAAGAGCCTCAAGCTCGCTCAGATCGCCACGCATGTGGCCGACGCCCGCACTTGCTGCCTGCATCCCGCTAACGCCACGCACCGCCAGATGAACGATGAGGAGCTTATCGCCTGTGGCATCTCCGCCGACATGGTGCGCCTGTCGTGCGGCCTCGAGGACACGGACGATCTGATTGCCGACCTTGAGCAGGCGCTTGAGCAGTGCTAGGCTAGCGTTCGTGCAAGGCGCCGATGCCGGCAGAAAGCTTCGGCGACCTTTAGCTCCGATACCGTAGGCGGGGCCCCAATCGCGACTGTTTGCAGGCGATTGGGGCCCCGTTTTTGTGTTGCGCCACTCGAAAGGATGGATATGGAGAAAACCGCAGAGCAGCTGCGCCGCGAACACATCGCTGTTGAGGGAGACACCCATGGCAAGAACAAATGGGCGATTCTGTTTACGGTGCTCATCATGACGTTTATGGTGTGTCTGGATTCGACCGTCGTGACCGTGGCGCTGCCCGTGATGCAAAAGGGGCCGGGCGTGGGCCTCGATCGCATTCAGCTGGTAAGCTCGGTTTATCTGCTTGCGGCTTGTGCGGCGATGCGGCTTTGTGGTGCGATGCGGCTTGTGGGGCGGGCGGGGGTCGGTCCGTGGTAGACTATCGAACAACGTTTATTAATCGCGCGGTATCGTTGCCGCGAGAAGGGGTTGCGCCATGCAGGAGCTTGAGGACCGTATTCGCCATGACGGCATCGTAAAGGCCGGTAATGTCCTTAAGGTTGATGCTTTCCTCAACCACCAGTGCGACGTTGAGCTGTTTGACCACATGGGCGCCGAGTGGGCCCGTCTGTTCGAGGATGTCGAGATTAACAAGATCCTTACGATCGAGGCTTCGGGCATTGGCATGGCTTGCATTGCAGCCCAGCATTTTGGCGGCGTGCCGGTGGTCTTTGCCAAGAAGGCGCAGTCCATCAACCTCGACGGCGAGCAGTATGCCACGACCATCTATTCCTTTACCAAGCAGAAGGAGTACCCGGTCATCGTTGGCAAGCGCTTCCTGTCCGAGGGCGACAAGGTCCTGATTATCGACGACTTCCTGGCCAACGGATGCGCGCTCGAGGGTCTTATCAAGATCTGCGAGGCTGCGGGTGCCGAGGTGTCAGGCATTGGCATTGCGGTGGAGAAGGGCTTCCAGGGCGGTGGCGATAAGCTCCGCGAGCGCGGCTTCCGTGTTGAGAGCCTGGCCCGTATCGCCGATATGGACTGTGAGAACGGCGAGATCACCTTCGCCTAAGCGCGCAACACAAGCGATTGGTATGCGATGTGACAAAGGGGGTGTCCCTTTGTCACATTTTTTGTATGAGGGGAGGTGTTGATATGGATGAGAACAAGATGGGATGGCGTGAGTATGCGCGCTATGCCGAGATGTCGGTCGAGGAGCTGGCGCGCGATTGCGAGATGCAGGTGTTTCGCGCGACGGGTCCGGGTGGGCAAGGCGTGAACACGACGGACTCGGCGGTGCGCATGAAACATATCCCTACGGGGATTACCGTGACGGCGCGCGAGAGTCGCAGTCAGTTCCAAAATCGTAGCTGCTGTTTGCGTAAGCTACGCGCTGAGCTTGAGCGTCGCGGGCATCCACCGCGTCGACGCGTAAAGACCAAAGTGCCTCAGCGCTCTCGCCAGCGCAGACTTAATGATAAGCACTTCAACGCCATTAAAAAGGCCAACCGCCGCAAGCCGGGCGGGGAGGAGTGATGTTCTCGATAAGTTGCGGTGAAATAGGGGCTGTTTTGCGGCTTTACCTGCATAAACAGTCCCTATTTCACCGCAACTTAGGGGTGGTTAGCGGGTTGGACGCCAGACTTGGAGGGCGCCGGGTAGGATGTCGACTTCGATGCGCGAGGCGATAACAGGTTCGCCGTCGGCCTGGATGGGGTAGTCGGGCTCCTCAAAGGTAAGCTCGGCATGGCGGCAGCGACGCATGCAAACCGGCGGCAACTTGGTATGGTGGCCGTCCTTGGCCGAAAGGAACATGGGAAGCGCGACCGCGCGCGGAACGGGGCCGCAGGCATAGCAAACGTCGAGCATGCCGTCGCACGGGTCGGCGTCGGGACAGATGCGATAGCCCGAGCCATAGGTGGGGCCCAGCTGAATCGCCATGATGATCGCCCTCACGCGCTCGGCGGGCGCGCCGTCAAAGCTGACTGTCATGGGGTAGTTGCGATAGCGCAGGCCAAACTGTTCAAGTCCCGAGAGGGTGTAGAGCGGAGCGCCGGTGAGGCCCGTCTTTTTGCGCAGCTCGGTGGTGCCCAGGCCGATGGCGGCGTCAATACCGACGGAGAGCGTCTGGTCGTAGTACTCAACGGAAGCCTCGCCGCTACCGCTTGCAGGGTTCCATGAGCGAATGCGACCGATGTCCTGACGCTGCAGCTCGCAGGTGAGCAGCGCGCCAAAATCCTTGCCGGAGAAATCTTCTATACCGAGCGTTTGGGCAAAATCGTTGCCGGAACCCACGGGTAGGATGGCAAGAGCGGGGCGGGCGTCCTCCTTTTGTGCCATAAGCCCGTTGAGGACCTCGTGGATCACGCCGTCGCCGCCAAGGGCGATAACGGTGCGATAGCCCTGAGCCTGTGCGGCCAGCTCCTTGGCGTGCCCCATACGCTCGGTCAATACCAGGTCAAACTGGGATGCGCGTGCAGTCATGTCCAAAAAGCGTTGCAGGCGCTCGGCAACTTCGCGCGCCGCACCCGATTGGGCGGCTGGGTTGGCGATGATGAGCGTTCGACCAAATTCAGTTGCGTGCATGGGCGACTCCCGGCGTATGGCGTGACGGTGCGGTCGCGCTCGGGTCGAATTGCCCCCGATTGTGGCTGCACGGCGAATACTTACGTCTACTCTATCAGGTCGTTGTGGCGCTCGATAGCATCTGCTACCGTACCGCCCTCATCCACTATAAGCGAACGGCGTTTGGGTGAGATGATGCGCTGGGCAGGGTACACGCCGCGGTGTCCGCCGGCGAGGTAGCTGATAAAGGCCACGATGACAAAGAACCCGGCGGCCGTGCCGTGGAACAGGTCGATGGCCATCATGCAGGTGGTGATGGGCACGTTAAGGCCGGCACAGAACACGCCGAGCATGCCGAGAGCCGCCAGAAAACTGGGGTCGAGCCCGGTAAGGCAACCGATCCAGCCACCGAGTGCCGCACCGATGCCAAACAGGGGCGTGACCTCGCCGCCTTGGAAACCGGCACCCAGGGTGAGTGCCGTTACGACGAGCTTGATGGCGGCGTCGGCGAGGGTGGTGTTGCCGGCAAACCCGGCGCCCGAAAGCCACGTGGAAAGGCCGGCGTAGTCCCAGGCGTCGAGGAGAGAATAGACAGCCAAAACCACGAGTGCGCCTATAAGTGCGCGAACGAGGTAATTGGTGATAAAGCGACCGTACAGGCTCTTGACGGTTCGAACCGACCAGGCAAAGAGGCGTGCCGTCAGACCGAAGATAATGGCGCTGATAACAACGATAACGACCGTTTTGGGCGTCATGGCGGGAACGCTGGCGATGGCATTCGCTTCGTACTCGGTACCCAGGGCGAGTGATGTAAAGTAGCCGGTAAACGAGGCGACCAGGCAGTAGATCCCTGCGGTGTAGTCGATCTTGCCGATAAAGCACATCTCCATGCCAAAGAAAGCTCCGGCAAGGGGCGAACCGAATACGGCGCCAAAGGCCGACGAGATGCCGGCGAGCATGAGGTCGTGGTGGTCATGCTTTTTGAGGTGGGCGAGGCTTGAGATGTTGCTGGCGATGGTGCCGCCAATCTGCACCGCGGCTCCCTCGCGACCGGCCGATCCGCCCGTTAGGTGCGTGAGCGTGGAGCAGACGAAGGTGAGGACGGCCATGCGCTTATGGATGAGGCGTGTGCCCAGAGCGGAGTCGATGACCAGGTTGTTACCGCGTTTGGCGGCAAGACCGTGGTTTTTGTACACCCATGCGGTGGCAACGCCCACAACGGGAAGCATGGCGTAGATCCACGTATGGTGCTCGCGATAGTCGGTCGCGATATTCAACGAGGCCAAAAACGCCCAAGCGGCAACGCCCATGGCGAGCGAGACGATGACGACGAGTACGAGCAACTTAGCGCTCGCGAGTAGGTTGTGGGCATTGCGGCGCGTGTCGGCAGCCAAGAGATGCTCGGAGCGGGTGAGCTGTTGCCTGCCTGCCATGATGACGTCGTTAAGGGAGAAAAAGCCGTCGTCGTCGAGCGGCTGGGAATGATCCTGCGCCTCGTTTGCGCTTTCGGGTTTGTCGGTAAAAGCCATACGTTCCTCTTTTAGGTTGCAACACGAGCATTATAGAACGTGCCAAACGTGACAAACCGGCAGGTTGGTTTCGGTTCTGTTTCGCGGCTTGCGGCCGACAGGTGTATTCGAGAACGTGGGTCGTTTCGCCGTCGTGCGGCAGGGGATTATACTGAGACAAGCATAAAGAATTGGCGCCCCCGTTGTGCGCTGTGGCATTAAGAGGTGCATATGGCAGAGAAGCTCATTCCGCTGGAGGACGCGCAGTCGATTGTTCTGTCACACGTTGCTCCGACCGATCTCGTCGAGATTCCCGTGTGGCAGGCCGCCGGCCTTCCCTTGGCCGAGGACGCGGTGGCCGATATCGACATTTCGCCGTTTGCTAACAGCGCTATGGACGGATATGCCGTGCGCTCGGCGGACTTGGTGCAGGCATCTGGCGAGGCGCCGGTGACGCTCGACGTTATCGGGCACGAGGCAGCGGGCCATGTCTTTGAGGGTGCAATCGGCGCGGGCGACACGGTTCGTATCATGACGGGCGCGCCGGTGCCCGAAGGTGCCGATGCCGTGGTGAAGTACGAGATCGTCGATGTGCTCGACGGTGACGGCAACGAGGGTTCGCGTGTGAGATTCTCGGCGCCGGCCAAGGTGGGGGAGAACGTTCGATCGGCTGCTGAGGAAGCGCATACTGGCGACGTCGTGATGTACGCTGGAGAGGTTGTGGCTCCGGCGGGCGCCGGCTTGCTGGCGAGCGCCGGGTATGCGAGCGTGAAGGTGCATGCCGCGCCGCGCGTGGGCATTATCTCGCTGGGGACGGAACTGGTCGCACCGAGTAACGTGCCGGCGCGCGGGCAGATTCGCGACTCCAACTCGTCGGCGTTGATGGCCGAGGCGCTCGATGCAGGAGCCGAGCCCGTGTTCTACGGCATTGCGCCCGATGATGAGCAGGCGATTGCCGAGCTGGTGCATCGTGCCGCGCAGGAGTGCGATTTTGTCATTACGAGTGGTGGCGCCTCTGCGGGTGATTACGACTATGTGACGGCGCTCGTTCGGCGCGAGGGCGAGGTGCTGTTCGACCGCATCTCGATGCGTCCCGGCAAGGCCATCACGTTTGGCCTGCTGGGGGGCAAGCCATATTTGGGACTTTCGGGCAATCCCGCGGCGGCGTATGTGGGCTTTGAGATGCTCGCCCGCCCGGCGATCCGCAAGATGCGCGGCTTTGCCGAGGGCGTGCGTCCCGTGCAGCAGGCGAAGCTCACACACGGCGTGAAGAAGCGACAGCATCGCCGTTTCTTCGATCGTGCCACGGTTTTGCGCGACCCCGAGACCGGTGAGCTGTTGGTGACCGAGGCCAAGACGCAGAATTCGGCGCTGCTCGGCACGATGCAGCGGGCCAACTGCCTGCTGCGTATTGACGAAGGCTCGTGTGACCTCAAGGCGGGCGACGTCGTGGATGTCGTGCGTGTCGACTTGCCTGAGGGCACGGTGCTATAGGAGGAATGCTATGGAGTTGAAGATTTCGATTGTGACGTGCTCGGATACGCGCGATCTTGCCCAGGACGAGGCGGGTGCTGCGCTCGAGGAGCTCATCGCGGCGCAGGGCTGGACGGTCGCCTCACATGTGGTCGTGCGCGACGACGTCAGCGAGATCGGTGATGCCATTGTGGAAGCGGCCGATGAGTGCCACGCCAATGTCGTGCTCACCTGCGGCGGCACGGGCCTTTCGATGCGTGACGTGACGCCCGAGGCGACGCGTGCCGTCTGCGACCGCGATGTACCGGGTATTGCAGAGGCAATCCGTGCGTACTCCATGACCAAGACGCGCCGCGCTATGCTTTCGCGCGCCGTGTGCATGCAGCGTGGGCATACGCTTGTCATCAACTTTCCGGGATCAACGAAAGCGGCCCGCGAAAGCTGGGAGGCTGTGAGCGACCAGCTGGAGCACGCAGCTCAAATGACGGCGGGGGGCGGGCACGCCAAATAAGCGCATTACCTGCGGCGGAGTGACCTTACGGGCTGCTCCGCCTTTTTTATGCAGCGACAGTG
This sequence comes from Collinsella sp. LCP19S3_D5, assembly GCF_052121415.1. Taxonomy (NCBI): domain Bacteria; kingdom Bacillati; phylum Actinomycetota; class Coriobacteriia; order Coriobacteriales; family Coriobacteriaceae; genus Collinsella; species Collinsella sp. LCP19S3_D5. The sequence goes on along the minus strand of NZ_JBQKEH010000005.1, from coordinate 85,034 downwards.
CGGGCCGTCTCGTGGTTATCGGTAAAGGAAAATTATTAGACGAGAAATATTTATCACAAACACTATTCGTGCAAAAGTATAATCTAGTAACAGAATAAAGCTTGCGGCGGGGTGCCCGGGCGTAGCGTTCGAAAGGGTTGAACATGTTCGATACGGTTTCTCGCCGCGGGTTCGTTTCACTTTCCGCTGTCGCCGCTGCCGGCCTTGGCCTTGCCGGCTGTTCCGGCAGCAAGACGTCTGGGCCGACTGGCTCCGATGCCGGTTTTGCTAAGGCATCTTCCAAGAAGGCTGTCGAGCTGCAAGTCTTTGCTGCCAACTCGCTCGAGAAGGCCCTGTCCGAGGTTCAGAAGCTCTATACCGACCAGACCGGCACCACGTTTGCCGACACGCAGTTTAAGGCTTCTGGCGACCTTGTCGAGCAGATGCGCGCCGGTGCCGCCGTCGACGTACTCATCACGGCCTCCAAGGGCACCATGGATGACGCCGAGGCCGCCGAGCTCGTCGACGCCGACACGCGTGAGGACATGTTCGTCAACGACCTCGTGATCATTCGCGCCGAGGGCTCCGACACCAGGGTCGAGGCCATCGCCGACGTCGCGAACCTGGACGGCAAGATCGCCATCGGCGACGCCAAGACCGTTCCCGCTGGCAAGTACGCCAACCAGGCCCTGGCCTCCGTGGGCCTCTACACCGGCACCGAGGGCGACGACGGCGAGTATGCGCCCGATTTCGCCGACAAGGTGGCTCTGGCCGACAAGGTCGGCACCGCTGCGTCTTACGTCTCTACGGGCGATTGCGTGGCCGGTTTTGTCTACAGCTCCGATATCTTCCGCTACGACGGCATCGAGGAGACCTTCGTGTGCCCCGAGGACTCGCACAAGCCCATCGTGTATCCCGGCGCTGTCGCCGATAGCTCCGAGCACGCCGACGAGGCCAAGGCGTTCATCGACTTCTGCCTGACCAACAAGAAAGCCCAGAAGGTTTGGGCTAAGTACGGCTTTGAGCTTTCCGCGTAGTTCGCAACATCGCTGCATAACGATATGCTTGAGGGCGGGCGTTCTCGCGATCGCCCGCCCTTTTGATTGAACCGGCGTGTCCGCGCGCCGTTGCCCTGTGTTTGAGGAGTCGCCCGTGCCAAGGAAAACGATTCGCCTGCTCGCCGTGCTGGCTGCGGTTCTGTGCGTGCTGACCGCACCGCCCGGGGTTGCTCGGGCCGAGGCACTCTTCACCACCGCCGATGGCTGCCAGGCGACCGAAGATTCCGCGCTTATCGATGGCGTCGGGTTTGGCCTCAACGCGTTTGAGCGCAATGCCAAGGGCACAGCCCGTTCGTTTGCGGGTCAGCCCGAGGGTTACCGTTTTCCTATCTACAAGAAGACGACCCTCGTGACGGTGACGACGCCTGAGAGCATCGTGGTCTGGCTCGACGCCCATGCCGCCAAAGACGCGGGGCTCGATATCTCAAAGGCAGATGACCAAAAGGCGCTCAAGAAGATGCTCGTGGGGCTCGACAAGTCGCATTCCATGGGTGGGGCGTTGCTGGAGGACTCTAATCTCGAATGGGTCTTTACCTCGGATAACGCGCTGGTGCAGAGCGATTACCGCTATCAGTTTAAGGTGAAGGGCGGCAACGGCGATTACTACACGGTAGTGAATGCCGCCGACGCCGCGAATGCCGAGCTAGATTTGGGTGACGGCGTCCTGTGGAGTGATAACGCCGCCCTTGTGCGGTATACGGACGTGTCGACGACGGTGCCGCCGTCGCTGGCGGAGCGCGCCGCAGCCTTCTTTGGCGACATCGACTATCGCCCGTTTTGGGTGTCCATAAAAACGAGCGGCCTTGCCCTGCTGATCTCCTTTGCGCTGGGGCTGTTCGCCGCGTGGAAGACTATGGGTACCTCGAGTCGCATCAAGGGCCTGCTCGATTCGGTTTTTACGATTCCTATGGTGCTGCCGCCCACGGTCTGCGGCTTTCTGCTCCTCATGCTGTTTGGCCGCTCGACCGGGGTGGGCCAGTGGCTTATCGCGCACGGCATCTCGATCGTCTTTACGTGGCCGGCGGCGGTGATATCTGCCGTGGTGGTGTCGTTTCCCCTGGTCTACCGTACGGCACTCGGTGCCTTCGAGAGCCTCGACACGCAGATGCTCGATGCGGCGCGCACGCTGGGATGGTCCGAACGTCGCATCTTTGCCAAGCTCATGATGCCGCTCGGCTGGCCCTCCATCGCCGCCGGCACGGTGCTCGCCTTTGCCCGCGCGATGGGCGAGTTTGGCTGCACCCTGTTCTTTGCGGGCAACTACGCCGGCATTACGCAGACCATTCCCATCGCCATTTACTTTGAGTGGATGGGCGGCAACACGTCGGTGGCCCTCTTTTGGGTCGTGGTTGTAATTGCGTTCAGCTTCCTGGTCATTCTGTTCATCAATATGTACACCGCTCATTCGCAAAAGTATCGCGAACGGGGCCTTTCCCGTGCGGAGCGCAAGCAGGCCAAAGATCTCGCTGGACAGGGCGATTCGCTCGATCCGGCGGGCGGCGATGCCTTGCGTATCGATCGCGAGGCACTGGTCGAGCTCATGCGCGATGACGCCGCTTTGCAGGGAGGTCGATAGGCCATGTCGCTCGTTCTGGACATCAAAAAGCACTATCCCGGGTTTACGCTCGACATGCAGCTTGAGGCCGGCGAGGAGCGTGTGGCGCTGCTGGGCGCCTCGGGCTGCGGCAAGAGCTGCACGCTGCGCTGCATTGCCGGCGTGGAGACGCCCGACGAGGGCAAGATCGTCGTCAACGGCATGACCTTTTTTGACTCGGCGGCGGGCATCAACCTGTCGCCTCAGGAGCGAAAGTGTGCCCTGCTGTTCCAAAACTATCAGCTCTTTCCCAACATGACGGTGGCCGATAACGTATGCGCCGGCGTAAAGGATGCGGGCGACGCCGCCGCGCGCAAAAAGCTCGCCGAGCGCTATCTGGGCATTTTCGGTCTGGCAGATTTTGCCGACCGCTATCCCGCACGCCTCTCGGGCGGTCAGCAGCAACGCGTGGCGCTCGCCCGCATGGTGGCGGCGCATCCGGGCATTTTTATGTTCGACGAGCCCATGAGCGCGCTTGATTCCTATCTTAAGAGCGCCCTCGAGCAGAACATGCTCGACCTGTTCGACGTCTGTAACCGCACCGTGCTCTACGTGAGCCACGACATCGACGAAGCGTGCCGCCTCTGCCAGCGCATCTGCGTGATGCATAACGGGCGCGTCGAGGAGATCGGTTCTGTCGAGGACGTGGTCCGCCGTCCGCAGACGCTGGCGACACTGCGCCTGACGGGGTGTAAGAACACAAGCCGCGCACGAAAGATTGGCGACGAAGAAGTTGAGGCGCTCGACTGGGGCATGACCTTTAACGTGGGTCGCGAGGTTCCCGATAATGTGGTGTACCTGGGCATTCGCGCAAGTTACTTCCATGTTGACAACCGTGCCGAGCGGGGTCGCAACAGCTACGACCTGCATGTGGCCCGCGTGAGCGATTCGCGCTTTGAGCGGCTGGTGCTGTTGGATGCGCCGCGCGTCGATGCGCCCACGCGTCTGCAGTGGAAGGTCAACAAGGTGAGCGTACCTGTCGACGGGCTGCCGCAAGCGGGCGAGACGCTGCGCATGCATTTTGATGCCAGTAGGATCCATTTGGTCTGTCGATAGCGCCGGGTAATGCCGTCGGGGATATAAGCCTCGGCGGCTTTGCCTTGCCGTTCGCCGAATAAGGGATGACAAACTCTTATCAATCAAGATAATAATTTATTAAACGACGGCACACGATGCTGTCGTACGACGATGCCGCGGGGGCTGCAAGCGTGGCTCTGTGCGGTACGTCCGACGAGGTGATTCCCGAGGCCGAGAAGGTGCTGCCGTCAAACCTCTGCCCGCTCATCAAGTCGACGTACGGCTTTGCCTACTCGCAAAAGTGCCCGTTTACGTACTTTAGCGACATGATCATCGGCGAGACCACCTGCGACGGCAAGAAGAAGATGTACGAGCTGCTGGGGGAGCTTAAGCGCACGCACATTCTGCATCTTCCTCAGGGTCGCGACCGCGCCTACGAGCGTGAAGGCTGGTACGAGGAGTGCCGCCTGCTCAAGGAGGAGCTCGAGGGCTTCTACGGCGGCTAAGGCCGCTGTGGTCGATGGGGTGGATTCGGTGACGTGGACCTGCGTGCAGCCAACCGGGTTCTCCTCGGTCGATGCTTCCGAGCGGCTGCGCGAGGCACTGGCAGCGGCTGGCTATGACGTGGCTGCCGACCTGGCGCGTTCCGGCGAGCCCACCAAGATCAGCAGCATGTGCACGGTGTTTGCCGAGAGCGAGGTCATTAGCCTGATCGGCCGCGGCGAGCCGCGCGAGAACATTGCGCGTGGCGTGATCGAGAGCGTCGTGTCGCGTGTGGCGACCATGGCCTCGCAAGACGCGGGCGCCCCGTACTATCTGACCGGTGGTCTGTGCGAAAATGCCTATGTCGTCGAGCGTCTTGGCGCATTGGTGGGCTCGCCAGTCACCACCTCGCCCCAGGCCCGCTTTGCCGGTGCCATCGGTGCGGCCATTCGAGCCCAGGCGCTCGCGTAGGGGGCCGGTGCGATAAATTGCCCGCTCTCGGCGCCGCCATGCGTATACTGGGAGAAAATGATTGACCGATGAGAGGAGGTATCGATGGCTGACGATCTCATGAAGCTCACGCAGATGACTGCCGCGAGCGGTTGAGCCGCTAAGTTGGCTCCTGGAGCCCTCGCCCAGGTCCTGGGCGACTTACCCAATGTGCATAACGACAACCTGCTCGTGGGGTTCGATACCTCCGACGATGCGAGCGTCTTCTGCGTTGGCGATAACTTGGGCCTCGTGCAGTCCATCGACTTCTTCCCACCGATGGTCGACGACCCGTTCCTGTTTGGCCAGATCGCCGCGGCAAACTCGCTGTCGGACATATACGCCATGGGTGGACGGCCGAGCCATGCCATGAACCTGCTTTGCATACCCAGTTGCCTGGGCGTTGAGGTTGCCGGCCAGATTCTGGCGGGTGGCGCCGACAAGTGCGTCGAGGCCTGCTGTGCCATCGCGGGCGGCCACACCATCAACGACGACGAGCCCAAGTACGGCCTGTCCGTGAGTGGCTTTGTCGCGCTTGACCGTATGCTCGCCAACAGTGGCGCACGCGTGGGCGATGTTCTGCTGCTGACCAAGGCGATCGGCTCGGGCATCATCACTACGGCCATTAAGGGCGAGCTCATCGAACAGGACGAGGCCGCTGCCATGTTTGACTCGATGCGGACCCTCAACGAGGCTCCGATTCGTCTGGCCGAGGACCTCGAGCTTCATGGCTGCACCGACATCACGGGCTTTGGCCTGATCGGACATGCGTGCGAGATGGCCGAGGGCTCGGGCGTGCATCTTGAGCTTGTGTCGGGGGCGGTGCCGCTCTTTGACCAGGTGCTCGACATGGCACGTCTGGGCATTATCCCCGCGGGCTCCTACCGCAACCAGGACTTCTTTGGCTCGCGCGTGGCGGTCGACGAGGACCTGGAGCCGGGGATGCTCGACGCGCTGTACGATCCGCAGACCTCGGGCGGCCTGCTTATCGCGGCACCTGCTGCCGATGTGGATGAGCTTGCGCGCCGTCTGCATGCCGAAGGACGTATCGCCTCCGTCGTCGGCCGCGTGTGCGAGCCGGTGCCAGGCGGTCCTGCCGTCCACGTTGTCCGCTAGCCCGCACGTTTATGTAACTGTTTACCGTTCTCTAGAACGGTTCTTTCGAAAGGAAAAGCTATGTCTACCAAGATTGAAGTCAATGCCATGGGCGATGCCTGCCCGCTGCCCGTCGTCAAGACGCTTAAGGCGCTCAAGCAACTCGATGGCGAGGGCGTTGTCGTGACCTCGGTCGATAACGAGACCGCCGTCAAGAACATCTCCAAGATGGCGCAGGAGAAGGGCTGCACGGCCTCGGTCGAGAAGGTTTCTGACGCCGAGTGGCACGTGACCGTGGCGACCGCCGGTGCCGTTGCCGTGGCTGATCCCGAGCAGGATGGCGCTGCCTTCTGTGATGCCAGCGCCGGCAAGGGCGAGCTCGTCATTTCCGTCTACACCGACTGCATGGGCCGCGGCGACGACGAGCTGGGCCACAAGCTCATGAAGGCGTTTATCTTTGCCGTGACGCAGCAGGAGGAGCTGCCCGCGACCATGCTGTTCTACAACGGCGGCGCCAAGCTCACCGTCGAGGGCTCTCCGGTGCTCGATGACCTGAAGGGCCTGGCCGAGCAGGGCGTCGAGATTCTCACTTGCGGTACCTGCCTGGACCACTTTGGCATTAAAGACCAGCTTGCGGTGGGCGAGGTCACCAACATGTACGTGATCGTGGAGAAGATGGAGCAGGCCGTGCGCGTCGTGCGCCCGTAGCGTATTGGTTGGAGTTGCCATGAGGGAGAAGCGTCCGGCGCTTGTCATCACGTTTCCCACCACGGCGGCCGCCATGGGGTGCGAGACCCTATGCATCGAGCGCGGCCTTCTCGGGCGCACGATTCCCGTGCCCGGGGAGGTCGCTGCCGGCTGCGGCTTGGCGTGGAAGGCGTTGCCTGCCGATGAGGAGCTGCTGCGCGCCGAGCTTGCCGCAGCTGGTGTTCCCACCGAGGGCTTTACGGTGATTGACATGTGGGAGGTCGTGCGATGATCTATCTGGATAACGCGGCGACGACCATGCATAAGCCGCAGACGGTCATCGATGCCGTGACGCAGGCGATGTGCTCGCTCGGCAATGCCGGGCGCGGCGCCACGTCGGGTGCTCTCGATGCGGCTCGTACGATTCACGGTTGCCGTGCTAAGCTCGCGCGCCTTTTGGGTTGCCCGAGAGCGGACCATGTGTGCTTTACGCCCAACTCCACGGCTGCGCTCAACACCGCCATCTGTGGCGTGGTGCGCCCCGGCGACCGTGTGGTCACGACGGTGCTCGAGCACAACTCGGTGTTACGCCCGCTCAATCGCCTGGCGGCGGAACAGGGTGTGGCGGTTGAGCGTGCGGGCTGCGACGCGAACGGCGTGCTCGACTACGACGAGCTCGAGCGGTTGGTTACGCCGGACACGCGTGCTGTGGTGGTGACGCACGCCTCCAATGTGACCGGCAACGCGGTCGACATTGCGCGCGTAGCGGCCATGGCCCATGCGGCAGGTGCGCTGGTGATCGTCGATGCCTCGCAGTCTGCCGGCACGGCGAAGATCGACATGGATGCCATGGGGCTCGACGTGGTGTGCTTTACCGGCCACAAGGGGCTTATGGGACCTCAAGGCACCGGCGGCCTAGCCGTGGCGGAAGGCATTGACGTGGCACCGTGGGCCATGGGCGGCACGGGCGTGCACAGCTTCGATGCGCTGCAGCCGCTTGAGTGGCCCACGCGCCTTGAGGCGGGCACGCTCAACGGTCACGGTATCGCGGGTCTTTCTGCCGGCCTCGACTTTATCGAGGCGCAAGGCGGGGTCGAGGCGATTGCGGCGCACGAGCGCTCGCTTGCAGAGCGCTTCCTTGCCGGCGTGCGCGAGATTCCGGGGATTAAGCTCTACGGTGCCTTTGACCAGCCCGTGCGCTCGGCGATCGTCTCACTCAACGTGGGCGATATCGACTCTGCCCAGATTTCGGACGCGCTCATGCAGGGGTGGGGGATTGCGACGCGCCCCGGCGCCCATTGCGCTCCGCTCATGCACCGCGCGCTCGGGACCGAGCGCCAGGGTGTCGTTCGTTTCTCGTTTGGGTATTTCAACACGGACAGGGAAGTCGACACCGCGATTGACGCGCTCCGCGATTTAGCCTGCTAGAGCGTATATACTTGCGGGACGGGTCTTTTGCCCGTTCCGTTTTTGTTTCGACCCGAAAGGTGGTCCCATGGCCTCATCCGCCCCGCGCGGCCTGCGCTCCGACCATGTCGTTACCGTCGGCATCGCCCTGTTCTCGATGCTCTTTGGCGCCGGCAACCTCATTATTCCGCCGCTGTTGGCGCTGCAGGCAGGCTCTGCCACGCCGCTCGCCATGCTCGGCTTTCTCATCGCCGCCATCGGCCTGCCCGTCATGGGCTTTATCGCCGTGGCGCTTGCCGGAACGGCGCGCGAGCTGGCCGGGCGTGTGCATCCTAAGTTTGGCGAATTCTTCGTTGCGGCGGTGTATCTAGCCATCGGCCCGTGCCTGGCTATTCCGCGCACGAGCTCCACGGCCTTCGAGATGCTGGTGCCGCTGCTGCCGGAGGGCGTCTCGCTCGGCACGGCACGTTTGGTGTTTGCCATCGGGTTCTTTGTCGTCGCGTTTGCGCTCACGCTGCGTCCGGGCGTTATCACGCGCGTGCTCGGTCGCATTACGGGACCCGCGCTCATTGCGCTCATCGTGCTGGTCGTGGGTGCCGCCGTGGTCTCGCCGTTGGGTCCCGCTGGCGCGCCGCAGGCTCCCTACGATGCAGGCGCTGCCGTGCAGGGCTTTTTGACCGGCTATCAAACCATGGACCTGCTCGCTTCGCTCGCCTTTGGCATTATCATCGCCGAGACCATCCACGAGCTGGGCGTGACCGATGACAAGCGCGTGGCCTTCGAGATCTCGCGTTCCGGTGTGATCGCCGGCGCGCTCATGGCCATCATCTACTGCGGCCTGGCGCTTGCCGGCATGCAGCTCGGCACGGTTGTGCCCGATGCCACCAACGGCGCTGCCATCCTTGCCCGTTCTGCCTCCATGCACTTTGGCCTTGTCGGCACGGTCGTGGTCTTTGCGATCTTTTTCCTCGCCTGCATGAACGTGTGCATCGGCCTCATCAGCTGCTGCTCGCGCTACTTCTGCGAGACGTATGTGGTCGAAGGGGGAGCGGAGGCTCCCGAGGAGGCTATGCGCCGTCCCTTTGCGGTTCTCGCCTTTGTGTTCGCGGCGTTTTCGTGCGTGCTCTCCAACGTGGGCCTCGACGCGATCCTCATGTTCTCGGTGCCTATGCTCAATGCCCTGTATCCCGTTGCCATCGTGCTGGTGCTTATGGGCCTGGTGCACGGCTTTTGCGACGCGCATCCGCAGGTGTGGGTCTGGGTCGGCGGCGTTGTCGCGGTACAGAGCGTGATCACCTCGGTCCGCGACGCGTTCTTTGCGGGCGCGTGGATGCCGTTCGATGCGCTGCCGCTGGCAGATATCGGCGCTGCGTGGGCGCCGGCCGCCGTTGTGGCGTTTGTGATTGGCCTGCTCCATAGCCAGTTTGTCACACATTCGAGGAGCTAGGGTATCGTCGCTTGCACAGGAGGGAAGTCTCCCCTATAATTTCCTTCGCTTTGGGACACGCAAGGTTTAGACCTTAGCTGCTCAACACCTTCGGGACGTGGCGCAGTTTGGTAGCGCGCCTGCTTTGGGAGCAGGATGTCGCAGGTTCAAATCCTGTCGTCCCGACCATATCTTGCGGGCGTAGTTCAATGGTAGAACCCCAGCCTTCCAAGCTGATGACGCGGGTTCGATTCCCGTCGCCCGCTCCATAGGATAGTTTTAAGGGCTTTGGTTCCATTTGGTGCCAGAGCCATTTTCATATACCTGCCGTGGACCCCACATCCCCTCCTAAGTTGCGGTGAAATACGGACTGTTTTCCGGCTTTTATGGCCCATGTAGTCCGTATTTCACCGCAACTATTTGTAAGGTTGGATTATGACGCCGTTGGGAGGGTCGCAGTGGCCGTCTACCGAGAGTGGAAATATTTTCTGAAGCCCTGATCTGCGACGTCAAGCTTTTGGTCAGCTTTTGGCAAGGCCTGCGGACGGAAGCATGCGATAGCGTGATGGTATTCTCTCCACCGTGATGGTTATAGGGTTGGCCATGCTCGATAAAGGCAAACATTTTCCGCAGTCATATGCAAGGATGCTATTCTCGGTCCTTGGAATTCATCAAGATGGACAGCTGCTGTCGGGCGCGTATCTGACGGGGAGGTTGCAGTAATGGGTCGCGTTGTGGATGGACGTGTGAACGGCGCCCCGTTTGCGGGTATCGTGCTCACGGCGGGAAGCGTGCTGCGCGCCGACGATGCCGCCGGCCCCGTGCTCTCCAAAAAGATGGAGCACGCACCCATCGCCGGTTGGTACACCATCGATGGCGGTCAGACGCCCGAGGATGGCATCATCGAGGTCAAGCGCGAGCGTCCGCCGCGTTTGGTTTTGGTTGATGCCGCAGGCATGGCGCTGCCCGTCGGTTCCATCCGCCTGCTCGACAAACGCGACGTAGCCCGCAAGTCGATGTTCACCACGCATTCGCTCCCTTTGTCGATTCTGATCGAAGAAATCGAGCAATCGTGCGATGATATCTTCTTCATAGGGATTCAGCCGGGCGACACGGAGTTCTACAACCCCATGTCCCCGGAAGTCTTTGACGCCGTTGACGCCGTGTACGACGCCGTGGCCGCCAACGACTTTTCCCACTTTGTCCGCTTGGGACAGGAGCTGTAGCAGCGCTTGCCCTGGTGATTAGGAAAGAAGTGATTGACATGGCAGATTCCAAGGTGGAGTACCCTGCCCCCGATTGCCTGGCGCCCGCCGCGATCGAGGCCAAGACCGAGGCCGCCGGTGTGACCAAGGCTAACCTGCCGGTCGCTCAGGCCTTTCTGTTGGCAATGTTCGCCGGTGCGTTTATTGCCTTCGGCGGTCTGTTCTTTACGGTGTTTTTGAGCGACAGCACGCTGGGCTGGGGTGCCCAGCGCGTCGTGGGCGGCCTGTGCTTTTGCCTGGGCCTGGTGCTGGTGCTGGTGTGTGGCGCCGAGTTGTTTACCGGTAATTCGCTTATGGTCTGCGCGCTCAAGAGCAAAAAGATCACCCTGGTCCAGATGCTCAAGGCTTGGGTCGTCGTGTGGCTTGGCAACTTTGCCGGTGCCCTGTTCATCGTCTTTTTGGTGTACATGGCCGGCATTTACAAACTCAACGGCGAGGCGGTCGCCAATTCCATGGTGAGTGTCGCCGCCGGCAAGGTGACGATCGACTGGCTGACGATCTTCTTCCGCGGCATCCTGTGTAACATCTTTGTGTGCCTGGCCGTGTGGATCGGTACCGCAGGCAAGACCGTGGTCGATAAGGTCGTGGGCATTCTACTGCCCATCGCCGCCTTTGTGGCCTGCGGTTTTGAGCACTGCGTTGCCAATATGTACTTTTTGCCCATGGGTGCCGTGATGCACGCGTGCGGCTATGGTGCCGACGTCGCCGGCGCCGATGCGCTCAACGCCGCGGGCATTGCGTTTAACCTGTCCGCCGCCACGCTGGGCAACATCGTGGGCGGTGCGGTTCTGGTCGCGCTCGGCTACTGGTTTATCTACGCCAAGAAGTCTGAGGCGTAGGGTACCGTCTGTTTGACGTCGGACCTCCCGCGGGGCGTCGCCGTGCGGGAGGCTTTGTGGTCTGAGGCTCTTCGCCGGGCTTTTGGCCTGATGTGTTTGGCCGATGGAAGGGGTAATCGAGATGGCATCTGCTGTGAAGCGTGACGGTCGCGCCGTGGTGACCACATGCGGGGGATGCTATGCCGATTGCGCCTTTGCGGCACGCGTCGAGGACGGTCGCGTGGTGGCCGAGTTGCCGGTGCCGGGGCATCCGTGCGCGGCGCGTGCCCTGTGCGCCCGCGGACGGCATCGCCTGGCAATGCCGTTTGACGAGCGCGACCGAAAAGATCGCGGCGCGCGAGGATAATAGCGATTGATTGACTCAGCCGATCGAATCGGCTGATAGTTTGACGTTCGAACGATTGATTTACCTTTGGTTTTGAAAGGCCGCACATGAGCGATAGCCAGAACATATCCGATGAGGTTCGCGCCCGCCTGCGCGCCATTCCCTCCGTCAACGAGCTGCTCGCCGAGTGGCCGGTAGTGAAGGCGGCGGGGGAGACCTGCGACGCGGTGGTGCATGCCGCCGTCACGGCCGAGCTCGACGAGGAACGCGCCGCCATTCGCGCCGGTGCCGCCCCGCGCTCTAAGCGCGACCTGGCCTCGGCAATCGAGTGGCGTGCGCACCGCTCCGCGCTGCCGAGCCTGCGCCCTGCCGTCAACGCCACGGGCGTGGTCATCCATACCAACTTGGGCCGCGCCCCGCTCGCGGAGTCGGCGGCAAAGGCCGTGGCCGAGGTTGCGCGCGGGTACAGTACGCTCGAGTACAGCGTGGACACCTGCTCGCGCGGGTCGCGCAAGGAACACGCCGCGCATCTGATCCGCTCGCTCACCGGTGCCGAGGACGCGCTTGTGGTCAACAACAACGCCGCCGCGGTGCTGCTGGTGCTGGCGACCCATGCCGCAGGCAAAGAGGTCATCGTTAGCCGCGGCGAGCTTGTCGAGATCGGCGGCAGCTTTCGCATCCCCGATGTCATGGCGTCTTCGGGCGCCAAGCTCGTTGAGGTCGGCGCCACCAACCGCACGCACCTAGCAGATTATGAGCAAGCCATCACGCCCGATACGGCCATGATTCTCAAGGTCCATCCTTCCAACTATCGCATCGAGGGCTTTCACGAGGAGGTGAGCTCTCGGGAGCTTGCGGCGCTTGCTCACAAGCATGGCCTGCTGTTCTATGAGGACCAGGGTTCGGGCGCGCTTCTGCCCGATGACATCCTGGTGCGCGGTGGCGAGGAACCCACGCCGGCTTCGGTCGCGGCGGGGCTCGATATCGTGTCGTGCTCGGGCGATAAGCTGATGGGCGCGGCGCAGGCGGGTATCATTATGGGCCGTCTCGATCTGGTCCAGGCCTGCGGCGCACATCCGCTCATGCGCGCACTGCGTCCGGGCAAACTGGCTCTGTCGGCGCTCGAGGCCACGCTGCGTATCTACATGGACGGCGCCGATGCTGCCCATCGCGATATTCCGGTGCTCAGCATGCTTACGCTGCCGCAGGCCCATTTGGAGCGACGTGCCCGCAAGCTGCGCGATCGTATGGTCGCCGGGCTCGATAAGGCCGGTTGCCCGTGCGCCGTTCAGGTGGAGATCGTCGAGGAATCGTCGACCCCCGGTGGCGGCTCGCTGCCTACCATGGAGCTGCCCACGATGTGCGTTGCCGTGCGTCTTGTTGACGCGCGCCTGACGGTCGATGCGCTCAAGCGCTCGCTTGTCCAGGACTTCGACACGCCGGTCGTCACGCGAACCTCGCACGATCGCATTTTGTTTGACGTCCGTACGCTCGTGGGCGACCGCGATATCGAGACGGCGGCGTCGACGCTTGCCGCATGCGTTGAGAAGGCGATTGCTCGATGAGTGAGGTCCAGGCGCTGGTGGAGTGTCCCGTTATCGTTGGCACGGCGGGCCACGTCGACCACGGTAAGTCGGCATTGATCGAGGCGCTGACCGGCAAGAATCCCGACCGTCTGGAGATTGAGCGTCGTCGAGGTATGACCGTTGAGCTTGGCTTTGGCGAGCTGGCGCTGCCGAGTGGCAAGATTGTCGGCCTGGTCGACGTGCCTGGCCATGCCCACTACCTGCGCGCCATGGTGCAGGGCGCCACGGGTATCGACGTGGCCGTGCTGGTGGTTTCGGCCGTCGAGGGCGTGATGCCGCAGACCCGCGAGCACGTGCATGTGCTGGAGCTGCTGGGCGTTACGCATATGGTGGTCGCGCTGACGATGTGCGACCTGGCCGATGCCGAGATGACCGAGCTTGCCGAGCTCGATGTCGATGACTTTTTGTCGGGTACCGTGTTTGCGGGCGCGCCGATTGTGCCCGTGTCGTCCAAGACGGGCGAGGGGATCGACGGGCTGCTTGCGGTGGTCGACGAGCAGGTAAGTGCCTGCTGGGATGCTTGCCGCGACCGTTCCGATCGGAGCGATGCCTCGTCTCGCCTGCCGATTGACCGCTGCTTTACGATCAAGGGTGTCGGCACCGTCGTTACGGGAACGCTGCACGATGCGCCGGTTGCGGTGGGCGACGAGCTGATGGCTTTGCCGTCGCGTACGGTCTGTCGTGTGCGCGGGATTCAGGTGCATGGCGATACGCCGCGCGCGCTGCCTGGGCAACGCGTGGCGCTCAACCTGGTCGGTGACGGGGTCGCGGCGCTTGACCGTGGTGAGATGCTGGGCGTGGCGGGTCGCTTTGGTCAGACGTTGCGCTTTATGATGACGTTTACCTACCTGGGCCGCGAGGGCGCCAAGCCGCGCGTGCTCGAGTCGGGCGCGCGCGTGCACGTGATGGCCGGCACGGCCGAGGTCATCGGCCGCGTTATGCTTTTGGAGGGCGAGGCCCCCATGGCGGTGGGCGAGACCCGTACCGTGCAGGTGCGCCTGGAGGAGCCATTGCCTCTGCGCGCCGGAGACCATGCCGTGGTGCTGTCGTATTCGCCCGTTATGCTCATCGGCGGCGGGCGTGTGCTGCTTTCGCGCTGCCGTCGCTCGCGCGAGCTTTCGGCCGGCGAGTGTGCGCTGTTTGCGGCGCTTGAAGCCGGCGATGCCGTTGCTGGCGTAGACGCGTGGCTGGCGCTGCAAGCGCTGCCGGTTGCGGCGGCTGATGTTGCCGCGGCGCTCGATCTTGTTGCCGGTGAGGCCGATGCCGCACTGGGCGAGTTGGTGGCGCGAGGTGTTGTTTGCGAGCTTGCCGGCTCGGGCGGCACGTTGTATGCGAATGGCGCTGTGCTCGATGCCGCCATGGACGTGCTGGCGGCGACCCTGTCTGCCATGCACGCGGCGTCTCCCAAGGAGACGGGCTTTACGCCCGGCGCCGTTGCCCATGCTGCGTGGCCTGCCGCCGATGAAGGCGTTGCCGCGGCTCTGATTGCCGCGGGCTGCTCGCGTGGCGTGTGCGCCGCCGAGGGCGCCGAGGTATTCGACCCGCACTCTGCTGCCGCCGCGGCGCGTGTGGTGCGCGAGGCGTGTGAGCGCATTGTGGCGCTGCTCGACGGGGCCGGCCTCGATGCGCCGACGCTGCCCGAGGTGGGTGAGCGACTGCAGCTCGACCGCGATACCATGACGCGTGCCTTGCGCGAGCTTTCGCTCAACCGCTCGATCGTTAAGGTCGAGCGCGACGTTGCCCTGTCCGCCGCCGCCGAGGCCCATGCGCGAGAGCTTGTCGCCGCCGCTATTGAGGCAGCCGGCGGTGCTGCCACCACGAGTGTGCTGCGCGAGGCTCTGGGCGTGTCGCGCAAACGTGCCATCAGCATCTTGGAGCACCTGGATGCCGTGCGCTTTACGGTGCTCGACAAGGAAGCCGGCGGCCTGAGGTCCCTACGCTAGATTGGCTGCTCGGTTTGTGAGGTCCCTACGCTAGATTGGTTGCTCGGTTTGGTAAAATACCGCCGCACTTGGGAACGGATGGGCTCCGGTGGGCTCCGCGGTCCTCAAAACCGTTGCGAGGCGTGCAAAACGTCTTGGATGTGTTCGATTCACATACGTTCCCGCCACACGCCACCAGCGCTTTTGTGCTCGCGGTCTTGCTGCGTGCCGCAAAGGCGCTGTTTTGTTTTTGTGCGGGTCCGCCGTGTCGTCTGTCTTGTCGCCTGCGGTATTTGCCCCGACACCGCAGAACCCTGCACTTGCGACGGGTCCGAACCCTGTACCTGCGGTTGCGGCGGCTGTGAACATACCACGGAAGAGGAAGCGGCGGCCGCGGCGTATCGTGAAGCACACCGCGAAGGCCCGTCCGGTGATGCTCTCGACCATGAGCTCAAGATCATCGTTTCGTTTGACAGCACCTGCGATGTGATGGAATGCGAGCAGCTGTGTCTTGCCGCCGGTGTGCCTGGGCGCATCATGTGTCCCCAATGTGGTGGTTTGGAACATGTGGACGAAACAGGTTTGAAACACGGGTTTTGCATGTCAGGCACTCAAAAACGCTTCTACCTGCATCGTAATCAAAACGAAACATCTGCCCGTCTGCTTATGCGAAACTTTCCCGCAACAGTGCGATATTATCCATACTCGATAAAGTTCGCGGCGCATAGGGTGCCGCGATCAACATTTTTCGTTTCCCATCATTGGAGGAAGCATGAGCTACACGCAGAAAGTTCTCGAAGAGCTCAAGGCCCGCTATCCCGAGCAGCCTGAGTTCATCCAGGCCGCGACCGAGATCCTCGGCACCATCCAGCCGGCGCTCGACGCCCACCCCGAGTACGAGGAGGCCGCCCTGCTGGAGCGCCTCGTCGAGCCCGAGCGCATCGTCATGTTCCGTGTTCCCTGGGTCGACGATCAGGGCAAGGTTCAGGTCAACCGCGGTTACCGCGTCGAGTTCAACTCTGCCATTGGACCCTACAAGGGCGGCCTGCGCTTTAACCCGACGGTCACCCTGGGTATGCTCAAGTTCCTGGGTCTGGAGCAGATCCTCAAGAACAGCCTGACCACCCTTCCCATGGGCGGCGGCAAGGGCGGCTCCGACTTTGACCCCAAGGGCAAGTCCAACAACGAGATCATGCACTTCTGCCAGTCCTTCATGACCGAGCTCTATCGCCACATTGGCCCCAACACCGACGTTCCCGCCGGCGACCTGGGCGTTGGCGGCCGCGAGGTTGCCTACATGTTCGGTCAGTACAAGCGCTTGACCAACGAGTGGACCGGCGTCCTTACCGGCAAGGGCCTCTCCTTTGGCGGCTCGCTCGCCCGTACCGAGGCCACCGGTTACGGTCTGGTCTACTTTGTGGACGAGTACCTCAAGAGCCGCGGCGACTCCTTCGAGGGCAAGAACGTTGTCGTTCACGGCTCCGGTAACGTCGCCATCTACGCGGTCCAGAAGGTCGCCCAGCTCGGCGGCAAGGTGCTCGCCTGCTCCGATACCCACGGCTGGGTCGAGGATCCCGACGGCATCGACTACACCGTGCTCGAGCACGTCTACAACAAGAAGCGCTCCGGCCACGACAAGGGCGTCACGCTCGCCATGTATGTTGACGAGAAGCCCAACGCCGTGTGGCACGAGGGCGACGGCCGCGGCGTGTGGCAGCTGCCCTGCGACATCGCGCTGCCCTGCGCTCGCGAGAACACGCTGCTGCTCGAGGACGCCCAGGCGCTCGTCGCCAACGGCTGCAAGGTGGTCGGCGAGGGCGCGAACATGCCCACGACCATCGAGGCCACGACTTACTTCCAGGAGAACGGCGTCGCCTTTATGCCCGGTAAGGCTGCCAACGCCGGCGGCGTGCTCGTGTCCGGCCTGGAGATGAGCCAGAACGCCGAGCACCTGTCCTGGACCTTCGAGGAGGTCGACGGCAAGCTCGAGCAGCTCATGCGCGGCATGTTCCACAACGTGGACGACACCGCCAAGGAGTACGGCCAGGAGGGCAACTTTGTCATGGGCGCCAACATCGCCGGCTTCCTGAAGGTCGCCGACGCCATGCTCGCCCAGGGCGTCTGCTAAATCTTCGCTCGACATAGCATGTGATGAGGCTCCCAGCCATCCGGCTGGGAGCCTTTTTCTATGGTGGCGAGGGCTGCGCGCCCTCGTTTGGTACACTTAGAGGTACTGGACAAGTGAAGAGATGGGGGAGAACGTGCTCAAGTTCGGTACCTACGTTCGCGTTGGAAACGCGGCCGAAGCCTATGAGCTCTTACAGAAGAACCGCAACAACAAGATTGTGGGCGGCGGCATCTGGATGCGCCTGGGTTCGCGTCGCGTGGCGACGGCGATTGACCTTTCGGCCTGCGGACTCGATCAGATCGAGGAGACCGAGACCGAGTTTCGCATCGGTGCCATGTGCACCCTGCGACAGCTCGAGCGCCATGCCGAGCTCAACGCGCTTGTCAACCATGTCTTTGAGTTCGCCGTCCACGATATCGTGGGCGTGCAGCTGCGCAACACCGCCACGGTGGGCGGCAGCATCTACGGTCGCTTTGGTTTCTCGGACGTGCTCTCGGCCTTTTTGGCGCTCGATTCATACGTTGAGCTGACGGGGGCCGGTCGCGTGTCGCTCGCCGAGTTCGTGGATATGGGTTACGTGCGCGACGTGATTGAGCGCGTCGTGGTCGTTAAGCACGATTACCGTGCAAGCTACGAGGCCGTGCGCAAGGCCGCGACCGACTTCCCCTCCTTAAACGTCACCGCCGCCTGGTGGGACAACAGATGGCATGTCACCGTGGGCGCCCGCCCTCTGCGCGCGACCCTGCTGCAGGGCGAGGCATGTGGCCTGGTGAGCGAGCAGCCTTCCGAGGACGAGCTGCGCGCCCTGGCCGCGTCCGTACGCGCGCTGAGCTACGGCACCAACCTGTGGGGCTCGGCCGAGTACCGTCGTCGTATCTCGGCGCCGCTTGCCGTGCAGGCCGTGCGCCGCGCCGCCGGCATCGAGCTTTCGGCCTCGCTTGCCCGCGAGCTCGAGGGCGTGCAAGTGCCTAAGTTTGCCACGGACGAGTATTCCTGCCGCCGCGTGCCCGGCGTCGATTCTAGCGAGGTGCGCTAATGGCTGCCAAACCCATCGATCTTTCCTTTACGCTCAACGGCCGCAAGGTCAAGGTTCAGATTGCCCCCGACACCATGCTCTTTGCGCTGCTGCGCGAGCAGGGCTGCGCCTCGGTGCGCTGTGCCTGCGAAACCACCAACTGCGGCCAGTGCACGGTGTGGCTCGACGGCGACCCGGTGCTGAGCTGCTCGGTTCCCGCTGCGCGCGTCGAGGGCCGCTCCGTCACCACGCTCGAGGGCCTCAAGGCCGAGTCCGAGGCGCTCGCCCATGCAATGGCTGCCGAAGGCGCCGAGCAGTGCGGTTTTTGCGCCCCCGGCCTCATCATGAACGTGCTGGCGCTTGCCCGCGCCGCCAAGGAGGACCCGAGCCTCGTCGCCACGCGCGAGGAGCTCTCGCGCCAGCTCGCCGGCAACCTCTGCCGTTGCAGCGGCTACGAGAGCCAGCTGCGCGCCATCGTCCGCTTCCTTAACGAGTCCGGCGTGCAGGTGGGCTTTGAGATGCCCGAGCTTCCGGTCAACGACACCAGCTGCGATGGCGTCTCGTACAAGCAGATCACCCATAAGCAGCCCAAGAAGGACTCGAAGGCCCTGCTCGAGGGGCGTCCCGTCTACACAGGAGACCTGGTGCCCGCCGGCGCCCTTATCGTCAAGCTCAAGCGCAGCCCGTATGCCCGTGCCAAGATCCGCTCCATCGATACGTCGCGCGCCCTGAAGGTGCCCGGCGTCGTGGGCGTCTACACCTACGAGGACGTGCCCAAGCGCCGCTTTACCATCGCCGGCCAGAGCTATCCGCAGCCGAGCCCCTACGACCGCCTGATCCTCGAGAACCTGGTGCGCTACCAAAACGAGGAGGTGGCGATCGTCGCCGCCGAGACCGAGGAGGCCGCCGACAAGGCGCTCAAGCTCATCAAGGTCGACTACGAGGTGCTCGAGCCCCTGCTCGACTTTACCCAGGCGCTCGATAACGACATCGTGGTCCACCCCGAGGGCGACGTGACCTTTATGTTCCCGCAGGGCGGCGACGTTGCTCGCAACCTGGTGTGCAGCGGTACCAGCGATTTTGGCGACCTGGACGAGGCCTTCGCCCAGAGCGACATCGTCTTTGAGCGCACTTACACCAGCCAGGCCACGCAGACCGCGCCCATGGAGACCTTCCGTGCCTTCGCGACGACCGACGCGTTCGGCCGCATCTCGGTGACCACCTCCACGCAGGTGCCCTTTCATGTGCGCCGCATGGTCGCGCAGTCGCTCGACATTCCGCAGTCGCAGGTGCAGGTTATTAAGCCGCGCATCGGCGGCGGCTTTGGCTCCAAGCAGACGGGCTGCTGCGAGATCTTCGTGGCGTTCGTGACGCAGCAGACTGGCCGTCCGAGCTATTGCTGCTACACCCGCGAGGAGACCATCACTGCGGGCAACTCGCGTCACCAGATGCAGATGACCGTCAAGCTGGGCGCCATGAAAGACGGCACCATCACGGCCATCGACCTGCACACGTTGTCCAACGCCGGCGCGTATGGCGAGCATGCCACCACGACGATCGGCCTCTCGGGTCACAAGAGCCTGCCCATCTACAACCACGTGAAGGCGAGCCGCTTTAGGTGGGACGCCGTCTACACCAACACCAACCGCGGCGGTGCGTATCGCGGCTACGGCGCCACCCAGGGCCAGTTTGCCGTGGAGAGCGCCGTCAACGAGCTCGCCGACATGCTGCACATGGACCCCGCCGACCTGCGCCTTAAGAACATCGTGCGCGAGGGCGAGATTATGCCGCAGTACTACAACGAAAAGCTCAACGCCTGCGCGCTCGACCGCTGCCTGCTGCGTGCGATGGACATGATCGGCTGGCGCGACAAGCCGCTGGCCGTGGACCTGGGCGACCGCGTGCGCGCCCTGGGCTGCGCGCTCACCATGCAGGGCTCGGGCATTTCCAATGTGGATATCGCCGGCATCGACATGCGCCTGGAGGAGGATGGCTTCATTACCATCGGCACCGGCGCCACCGATAACGGCATGGGTGTCGACACGATCCTGGCGCAGATTGCCGCCGAGGAGCTGGGCGTGGAGAGCTCGCTTATCGTGGTGCGCGGCGTGGACACCGACGTCTCGCCGTTCGATGCCGGCTCGTACGCGAGCTCGGGCACGTACGTGACGGGCCTGGCAGCCAAGAATGCCGCGACCGAGCTGCGCGAGAAGATCTGCGCCAAGGCCGCCCAGATGTGGGACGTGGACGCCGCCGACGTGGTCTTCGACGGCCAGTACGTGCGTCTGTCTGACGAGCGCGCCGCTCGCGAGTGCGGCCGCTACCTCACGCTGCGCGACTTTGCCAACCTGTGCGTCAAGAACATCGCGGGCGGCGACGCGCTCACCTCGCATGCTTCTGCCTGCCTGCCCGTTTCGCCTCCGCCGTTTATGGCCGGCATTGCCGAGGTCGAGGTCGACAAGGCCACCGGCAAGGTGACTGTGGTGGACTATGCGGCGGCTGTGGACTGCGGCACCGTGATCAACGAGGCACTCGCGCGTGTCCAGGCCGAGGGCGGCATTGCCCAGGGCATCGGTCACGCACTCTACGAGATTGTCGAGCACGACGACCGCGGCCGCCTGCGCACCGGTAACTTTATGAGCTACAAGCTGCCCACGCGCCTGGATATCGGCAGCATTCGCGTGGCCTTTGAGCCGAGCTACGAGCCGACGGGCCCGTTTGGCGCCAAGTCGATCGGCGAGGTCGTCATCAACACACCGCTCGCCGCCGTTGCCTCGGCCGTGGCGCACGCCACCGGCCACCAGGTTCGCTCGCTGCCGATCACGCCCGAGAAGGCCCTGCTGGGGGAGTAGGCGAGGCGCGGCAGCCGCCGCTCTTTGGCAAGCCCGAGGAAACTGCAGCCCACTTTTCAACCGAATTGTGGGCTGCAGGAGATAGCCGATGGGGGTAGCTAATTTGGGACGGGGCTTTTTTAGCTACCCCCAAAAGCGGGGTAGCTAAAAAAAGCCCCGTCCCAAATTAGCTACCCTGTTCCGCTGTAACTCGTGGTGAGGTCGTGGGCCTAAAAAGGTGTGCGTGCGCTTGCCGTTCGTATCTGCTATCATTCCTAGTCTGTGCGCTCATGCGGGCGTGGCGGAATTGGTAGACGCGCCAGATTTAGGTTCTGGTGGGATTCCCGTGAAGGTTCGAGTCCTTTCGCCCGCACCAACGCACCTGCGTCGGCCTCGGCCGTCGCGACACTTTGTTGCATAAAGGTACCAGCACCTCAGATAAGCTGGGCAGTATGAGGAGGAACGTGTTGAACATCACCGCTTCTGACGTCAAGGACGCCAAGCTCACCGCTACGGTCACCATCCCGGCCGCCGACGTCGACGCCGCGATCAAGAAGGCCTACAAGGACACCGCCAAGAAGTACCGCTTCCCGGGCTTCCGTGCCGGCAAGGCTCCCCGTCCGGTCATCGACGCTGCTCTTGGCGCCGAGGCCACCCTCGCTCAGGCCACCAACGATCTGATCGCCGCCAACGAGCCCGCCGTCCTCAACGAGCTGGACATCGTCCCCACCAAGAACGGTGACTACAAGGAGCTCGACCTCGCCAAGGATCACGAGGACTACACCTACACCGTCGAGTTCTCCCTGCGTCCTGCTGCCGAGCTCTCCTCCTACGACGCCGTCGAGATCGAGATGCCTCCCGCGGAGGTCACCGAGTCCGAGATCAACAACCAGGTCGAGATGCTCCTCAACTACCGTGCCACCTTCGAGGACGTCGAGGGTCGCGCCGTCGAGGCCGAGGACTACGTTACCGTCGACCTCAAGGCCGTCGAGAACGCCGACAACTTCGCTGCCGAGGGCCGCATGCTCATCGCCGGTAGCGACAGCAACCCCAAGGAGTTCAACGAGGCTCTGATCGGTGCTAACGTCGACGACGTCAAGACCGTCACCTGGACCGACGAGGTCGAGGATGGCGAGGAGGCCGAGACCCACACCGTCGAGATCACCGTCAAGGGCATCAAGGTCCGCAACACCCCCGAGCTCACCGACGAGCTTGTCAAGTCCGACTTTGGCTTCGACAGCATCGACGCTATGCGCGACGCCATCAAGCTCGAGATCGAGCAGGACAAGGCTTCCCGCCTTCCGGCCGAGAAGGAGAACCGTTGCGTCGCCGCTCTCGCCGAGCGTCTGCAGCTCGAGGAGATGGACGCCGACTACGAGCAGTCTGTCTTTGAGGAGCTTGGCCAGAACTTCCTGTCCAACCTCGCTGCCCGCGGCATGACGCTGGACACCTGGCTGCCCGCTTCCGGCCTGACCATGGAGCAGTTCATCGGCGACCTGCACAAGCAGGCCAACGATGTTGCCCGCGAGTCCCTGGCGCTCGACGCCCTCGCGCGTGAGCTCAAGATCGAGGTCACCGAGGACGACGTCAACGCCGAGTTCGAGAAGGCCGGCGTCAAGGACGTCGAGGCTTCCAAGGCCGAGTTCATCGCCGATGGACGCATGCCTGCCGTCCGCGAGTCCATCCGTCGCTCCAAGGCCGTCGACCACCTGGTCGAGAACGCCAAGGTGACCGAGGTCGACGAGACCGCCAAGGACGCCGAGTAATTCTCGCCACCTTTCCCGCGAGCGCATGCAGGCGCCCGTGATGGGGTAAAGTTATAAACCGGTTATTCGGTTGCTTCGTACGGTGCCAGCCAATGCATAGCATGCGGGCACCGTACGTTTATCTAGAACCAATTTGGTCCGCAAGAGAGAAATGGAGATGCGTATGATCGCTAAGTTCGATTCCGCCCTCGTGCCATACGTTATCGAGCAGACGCCGCGCGGCGAGCGCAGCTACGATATCTATTCGCGCCTGCTCAACGACCGCATCATCTTCTTGGGCGAGGAGATCAACTCCGTCAGTGCCAACCTGGTCGTTGCCCAGCTGCTGCATCTTGAGAGCCAGGATGCCGAGAAGGATATCTCGCTCTACATCAATTCGCCCGGTGGCGAGGTCTACTCCGGCCTGGCGATTCTGGACACTATGAACTTTATAAAGCCGCAGGTCTCCACCATTTGCGTCGGTATGGCCGCGTCTATGGCCGCCGTGCTGCTTTCGGCCGGCGCCAAGGGCAAGCGCTTCTGCCTGCCGCACTCCAAGGTCATGATTCACCAGCCCAGTGGCGGTGCCCAGGGTCAGCAGACCGAGATCGAGATCGTGGCCGAGGAGATCAAGAAGACCCGTCGCGAGCTCAACCAGATCTTGTCCGACGCCTCGGGCCAGCCGATCGAGAAGGTCCAGGCCGATACCGAGCGCGACAACTACCTGACCGCTGCCGAGGCGCTTGACTACGGCCTGATCGACCGTATCGTTACCTCGCGCGATCTTGCCGCGAAGGACGCCTAGGATGGCCGGTAACATGCAGGACAACTTTGACGAGAACGGCAACCCCATCCGCTGCTCCTTCTGCGGAAAAGAGCAGGGTCAGGTGCGCCGCCTTGTAAAGGGCCCCACCAACATCTTTATCTGCGACGAGTGCGTTGCCGCCTGCTCCGAGATCTTGGAGGAGTCGCTGGCTTCGGACTTTATGGATGCCGCCTGCAACGGCAAGCTGCCGGGCTTCCTCAACGACCACGGTCAGGCTGCCGGGCAGCCTGCCATGGATCCCGAGGCCGAGGGCTTTGAGCTCGAGGACGACGTGCGTCAGGTCATTACGCACGTGCCGACCCCGCACGAGATCTATGACGAGCTTTCGGCCTATGTCATGGGTCAGGAAGACGCCAAGCGCGCCATGTCGGTTGCCGTGTACAACCACTACCGTCGCGTGATCGAGGGCGGCGCCGCGCTTTCGGCCTTTGACGAGGCCTCGGGTGCGGGTTCGCGGCTCGACGACGATATGGACGAGGTGGAGCTCGCCAAGTCCAACATCTTGCTGCTCGGTCCCACCGGTACCGGTAAGACCTTGCTCGCCCAGACGCTCGCGCGCATCCTCGAGGTGCCGTTTGCCATCGCCGACGCCACCGCACTCACCGAGGCCGGTTACGTGGGCGAGGACGTGGAGAACATCCTGCTCAAGCTCATCAATGCTGCCGATGGCGATATCGAGCGTGCGCAGGTCGGCATCATCTACGTGGACGAGATCGACAAGATAGCCCGCAAGGCCGAGAACCTCTCCATCACCCGCGACGTTTCGGGCGAGGGCGTTCAGCAGGCGCTGCTTAAGATCCTTGAGGGCACGGTGGCAAGCGTTCCGCCCACCGGCGGCCGCAAGCACCCCCAGCAGGAGCTGCTGCAGATCGACACGACCAATATCTTGTTTATCTGCGGCGGTGCCTTTGTGGGTCTGGACAAGATTATCGCCGATCGCGTGGGCAACAAGGGCGTGGGCTTTAACTCCGAGATCGCCGGCCCAACCTCGGTCGACGAGAACGACCTGCTGCGTCAGGTGCTCCCGCAGGACCTCAACGCCTTTGGTATGATCCCCGAGTTTGTGGGACGTACGCCCGTCGTCACCCAGACACAGGCGCTCGACGAGGACGACCTGGTGTCGATCCTGACCGAGCCAAAGAACGCCGTTGTGCGTCAGTACCGCAAGATGTTCCAGCTCGAGGACGTTGAACTTGAGTTTGAGGACGCCGCCCTGCACGAGATTGCCCGCATGGCGCTTGCCCGCAAGACCGGCGCCCGCGGCCTGCGCTCCATCTGCGAGGACGTGCTGCAGCAGACGATGTTCGACCTGCCGAGCGAGGAAGGAGTCGCCAAGGTCATCGTGACCGAAGCCTCCGTAAAGGGCACCGAACAGCCCCAGCGCATCTACGGCTAACCTGCCAAAAAGGGACAGGTTTATTTTGGCAGGTTTTATCAGGGAGAATGACGTTTGCCCATATAAAACCGACCAAAATAAACCTGTCCTTAAATGGTAGGTTTCGCAAATGTGAATTTGAATAGCCTCCGACCACCCGCGGTCGGAGGCTATTTTATATATACGCAATAACCCCAACTACCTGTGTTATTCTTTGTGTTTGTTTAAGCCTCAGCGAAGTCGTACCAGACTGAAGTAATCGATACCTAAGGGGAGGAATGCAGACCCTGGCGGGCCTACATTCCTCCCCGGTGGGACGGGAGAGATATATGGAAGAGATGCCCAAAAACTACGATCCGTCGACCAACGAGCCGGCGATCCTGCAGAAGTGGCTCGACGGCGGCTACTACAAGCGCCGTGAGGGCGTGGGCGACTGCACTGTCACCATTCCGCCTCCCAACGTGACCGGCAAGCTTCACATGGGTCACGCCACCGACGATTCCATCCAGGATGCCATCATCCGCATGGCCCGCATGCGCGGCAGGTCCACCCGCTGGGTGCTCGGTACCGACCACGCCGGTATCGCCACGCAGACCAAGGTCGACAAGAAGCTTAAAGAGGAGGGCATCAGCCGCCTGGAGATCGGCCGCGATAAGTTTGTCGACGCCTGCTGGGATTGGACCCACGAGTACGGCGGCATCATCGTCGAGCAGATCAAGCGTATGGGCTGCTCCGTCGACTTTGATAACGAGCGCTTTACCATGGACGAGGACTACGCCCAGGCCGTGCGCAAGGTGTTCTGCGACTGGTACCACGACGGCCTGATCTACCGCGGCAAGCGCATCGTCAACTGGTGCCCCAACTGCACCACCGCCATCTCGGACGACGAGGCCGAGTATAAGGACGAGAAGGGTCACCTGTGGCACCTGCGCTACCCGCTGACCGAGCCGGTCAACGGCCAGGACTACATCGTCGTCGCCACTACGCGCCCCGAGACCATGCTCGGCGACACGGGCGTGGCTGTCTCCCCGAAGGACCCCGAGAAGGCCGCCTTTGTGGGTAAGACCGTCAAGCTCCCCATCGTCGACCGTGAGATCCCCATCTTTGAGGATTGGCATGTCGACGCCAACTTTGGCTCCGGCTTTGTCAAGGTCACCCCGGCCCACGACCCCAACGATTACGCCATGGGTCAGGCCCACGACCTGCCGCAGATCAACATCTTTGACGAGCATGCGGTGGTCGTCGAGGGCTACGGCGAGTTTACCGGCATGACCCGCGAGGAGTGCCGCGAGGCCGTCATCAAGTGGTTTGAGGAGCACGACCTGCTCGATCACGTCGAGGATCACGATCACTCCGTCATGCACTGCTACCGTTGCGACTCCGCACTGGAGCCGTGGCTGTCCGAGCAGTGGTTCGTGGCCGTCGACAAGCTCAAGGGGCCGGCGCTCGACGCCGTCAACTCCGGCAAGGTGACCTTCCACCCCGCGCGTTGGACGCAGACCTATACCACCTGGATGGAGAACCTCAAGGACTGGTGCATCAGCCGCCAGCTTTGGTGGGGCCACCGTATTCCCGTGTTCTACTGCGAGGACTGCGGCTGGGAGGATGCCCTTACCGAGGACACCGACGTGTGCCCTAAGTGCGGCGGTCATCACGTGCATCAGGACGAGAACGTGCTGGACACCTGGTTCAGCTC
This sequence comes from Collinsella sp. LCP19S3_D5, assembly GCF_052121415.1. Classification (NCBI taxonomy): domain Bacteria; kingdom Bacillati; phylum Actinomycetota; class Coriobacteriia; order Coriobacteriales; family Coriobacteriaceae; genus Collinsella; species Collinsella sp. LCP19S3_D5. The sequence goes on along the minus strand of NZ_JBQKEH010000005.1, from coordinate 58,246 downwards.
GCAGCTGTGGACTTTCGCCACGCAGGGCTGGCCCCAAAAGCCGGAGCTGCTCGAGGGACATCACCCCACGACGGCACTCGTCACCGCGCGCGACATCATCGCGCTGTGGGTCGCCCGCATGGTCATGAGCTCGCTGTACTTCTTGGACGAGGTGCCGTTTAAGGACGTCGTCATCTACCCGACGATTCTTGCCAAGGACGGCAGCCGCATGTCCAAGTCCAAGGGCAACGGCGTTGACCCCATGGACCTCATTGGCATGTACGGCGCCGACGCCATGCGCTTCAACCTGCTGACGCTCTGCACCAACAACCAGGACGTCAAGTTTGACGCGAACATCGACAAGAAGACCAAGAAGCTTATCGACAGCCCGCGCACCGAGCAGGCTAAGTCGTTTGTGACCAAGATCTGGAACGCCAGCCGCTTCCTGCTTATGAACATGGAGGGCTACACGCCCGGCGAGCCTGTCGTAGAGACGCCGGCCGACGCCTGGATGTTCAGCCGTCTGGCCAAGGCCGTCAAGATGGTCACCGAGGGCATCGAGAACTACACCTTTGGCGACATGGCCCGCGGCGTTCAGCAGTTCTTCTGGAACGAGGTCTGCGACTGGTACGTCGAAGTCACCAAGGCGCGCCTGAAGGGCGAGGGCCGTCTGCAGGCGCAGCGAAACCTGATCTTTGTGCTCGATACCTCTATTCGCCTGATGCACCCGCTCATGCCGTTTGTCACCGAGGAGATTTGGGACAACATGCCGGCGAGCGTGCTCGACCTGGACGCCGAGGGCAACGTGGACCGCGCCGAGGCGCTCATGATTGCCAAGTGGCCCGAGCCTGCCGACTATGTCAAGTATGTCGACGAGGACGCCGAGCGCGCGTTTGAGCTGTGTCGCACTGTCGTTTCTGCCGCCCGTGCCACGCGTTCGCGTTATCGCTTGAGCCCCAAGGCCGAGCTCGACGTGGTCGTGCGTGCCGGTGTCGAGGACATCGAGAAGCTCGAGAGCCTGCGCTCGACCATCGAGCCGCTGGCCAATACCGCCTCGCTGGTCATGGGTACCGATGTTGAGAAGCCGGCTGCGAGCATCGCCGTGGTCGACAGCGGCGTCGAGGTCTTTGTGGTGCTCGAGGGTAAGGTTGACCTTTCGGCCGAGAAGGCACGTCTGGAGAAGGAGATTGCCGCGGCCCAGAAGGAGCTCGCCGGTTGCGAGAAGACGCTCGCTAACGAGGGCTTTGTGGCCAAGGCCGCGCCCGCGGTGGTCCAGAAGAAGAGGGACCGTGCAGCTGAGCTCAAGGAGATCCTGGAGGCGCTGACTGCTCAGGTTGCTGACTTCTCGTAGGCGTTACTGGGGGACGCGGTTTGGGGCATTGCTCGCTACTGCGGACAGTCCTGCTCGCACGAAGGCCACATTAAGTGGCCTTCGGCTCGTGCGGAACTTGTATCGAGCAAAGCCCCAAACCGCTCCCAGGTCGTTTACGTGGTTGTTTGCAACTGGTTAGTTAGGGCCACTTGGTTGTGGCCTTGATTCTGCTGCAAAGCGGTGTTTGGCTGATATTTTGAATGGGAAGGGCTCGTTGTTGATTCGGGCCTCTTTTTATGTTGAGGGGACTTTGGGTTATGGCTAAGCGTTCTGGGTCGTATGTCGTTCCTTTCTCGTTTGATTTGCTTTCGTTTAGTGAGGCTGTGGGGCTTGCTGCCGATACGGGGCGGATTTCTGGGGATGCTGGTCCTCTGCTCGAGACAGTTGTCGATATGCTCGATGAGCTGGGGCGGCCGGACGAGTACTTTGATTGCATTCAGGTTGCCGGTACCAATGGCAAGACTTCGACGACGCGTTTTTCGGCTGCTATCCTTCGCGGCGAGGGGCTCAAGGCTGCGCTTTATACGTCGCCGCAGCTTGTTCGCTATCCCGAGCGCATGGAGGTCGATGGGCACGTCGTGAGCGATGAGGCGTTTGCCCGTGGCGTTTCTGCTGCTGTTGAGGCGGGGCATCGAGTGAATGCGCGCCGCGTGGTGACGGGGGAGCGTGCCTATACCATCACGCCTTTTGACCTGCTGACGGCGGCCGCGCTTGTGGTGTTTGCCGAGGCTCGCGTGGATGTCGCCGTGCTCGAGGTCGGCATGGGCGGTCGCTGGGACGCCACGAGCGCGACCGATCCCGTTGCCGTTGCCATCACGGGCATCGGACTCGACCACACGCGCATTCTGGGCGATACGCTCGAGGCCATTGCGGGGGAGAAGGCCGCCGTCATTAAGCCCGGACGCCTGGTTGTGCTGGGCGAGGGCACGCATGAGCCGAGCGTTCAGCGCGTTATGGACACCCGTTGTCGCGAGTGTGGTGTGGTGCCGCTGGTGGTGAGCCACGCCACGACCAAGGTGCCGGCGCATGTGGGCGATACGGTTGAGTTTAGCTGTACCACGACGCGTGCGATTTATACGTCGAGCATGGTTAAGCCGGCGTATCAGCCGCAGAATGCCGCGTGCGCGATTATGCTCTGCGAGGGGTATCTGGGTCGCGAGCTCGACCACGAGGCGCTTGATGCTTCGCTTATGGGCTGCCCCACGCCGGGCCGTTTTGATGTGATGGGAACCGATCCGCTCAAGCTGATCGACGCCTGTCATAACCCCCAGAGCTGCGAGAACTTTGTGAGCGCCTTGGACGAGATCGATCCGTGCGTAGAGAACCGCCCCACGTTGCTGTGTGCCGCGCTGGCAGACAAGGACGTGGCGGGTATCGTCGACGTGCTGATCCCGGCCTTCCCGCGCGTGGTCGTCACACAGGCCGATTCCGATCGCGCCCTGCCGGCGGAGGAGCTTGCTGCTCTGGTGGACTCTGATAAGCTCGCAGGCGTGTACCCCAGCGTGTCCGAGGCCCTCGCAGCCTTTGAGGCTGCAGGCGAGCCCTTCGTAGCAGCAGGCACCATCACCCTGGCCGGCGAAGTTGCCGGTCTGCTCCGCTAGATCCCTTCCGCAGGGTAGCTAGTTTGCCTGCTCGCCACGAAATGGGCCTATCTACTACGTTTGACCGGCTACCCTCAACCATGCCGAGAATCGCAAAATCAAAACCGCAGGTAGAAGGCTTGCCAATTTTCAAAAAATACCCGCATGGTCGCCCCATGCGGGTTAAACGTAGTAGATAGGCCCATTTCGTGGCGGCATTCATGTGATGCGGCAAAGGGACTGTCCCTTTGCCGCATTGCCTAGTCTAGGCGGACCGGATCGTGGGGGTAGGCGTTGAGGATCTCGACGCCGCTCTCGGTGACCAGGGCAAGGTCCTCGATGCGGACGCCGGTGCGGCCGGGGAGGTAGATGCCCGGCTCGATGGAAAACGTCATGCCCGGCTCCACGACCTGCTCGTTGACGAGCGAGACGTCACCCGGCTCGTGGTCTTGCAGGCCGATCGAGTGTCCCAGACGGTGCGTAAAGTACTTGCCATAACCCGCGTCCTCAATCACGTCGCGCGCGGCACGGTCCAGGTCGCACATGCGCACGCCCGGGGCGATGAGCGCCTCGGCGGCCTCGTTGGCGCGGCGCACGATGTCGTAGATACGCGCGGTCTCCTCGTCCGGCTCGCCCCAAAAGAACGTGCGCGTCATGTCCGAGCAATAGTTGCGGCGACGTCCGCCAATGTCGAACAGCACCACGTCGCCACGTTTGAGTACCGTATCGTCTGGCTCGTGGTGCGGGTCGCCGGCGTTGGCGCCAAAGCTCACGATGGGCGGAAAGCTAAAGCCCTCGCAATCGTGCTTGCGATACAGGCCAAGCATCTGGTCGGCGATCTCGCGCTCTGTCACGCCTTCGTGGACGAGCTCGATCGCGTCGGCCATCACGGCGTCGTTAGCGGCCGAGGACACGCGCATAAGCTCCTGCTCGGCGGCGTCTTTGTAGGTTCGGGCGGCGGTCACGGCAAAATCGCCTAGGAAGAATTCGCTCGCGGCATGGCGCTCCATGAGGGGCATTAAGAAGCCGGAGCGCATGACGGTGTCGATGCCGAGCGGTTTGGTCGGATCAACCTCGCGAGCGATGGCGTCGGCCACGACGTCGGTATCGGTGTGGTACGCGACGCGGGCATTGTCATACTCGGGCAGCTGATGCAGCGCGTTGACCAAGATCACGGGCTCGCTACCGCGTGCGAGCAGTACGCCGCAAAAACGCTCGAACATATCGGCATAAAAGCCGGTCAGGTAATAAATCGACCACGGGTCGTTTACGAGCAGCTGCGCGCCGGGGTGCTGAGCCTCGAGCGCATCGAGCACGCGTGCCACGCGCTGGTCATCGACATGTGCCATACATCGTCCTTTCGTTAGGTTGCCACCATGGTATCCCCAATGCCAGGGTAGTCAATTTGGGACGGGGCTATTTTAGCTGCGTCAAACATGCGAGCTGATAGGTAAAAGTAGTCAATATGGTCCCGTCCCAAATGGGCTGGTTTCAAAACTATGGCGGATTACGGGGCTGGACCTGTATTACTTGACCATGGGAAAAATCGCGAAATTAAAACCGCAGGTAGAAGGCTTATCAAAAATCGAAAATTGCCGGTATGGGTGGGGGTTTCCGAATCAGCCCCGTAATCCGGCATAGTTTTGAAATGGCACTTAAGTAGGCACAAGCTAAATACCGATCCCAAGGCAAGTTGCGGTGGAATAGTTCCTTGATGCCGGGGTTTTGGCGGAAATCGGGAATTATTTCACCGCAATTGAGGAGGGGCGGGGTGGATGGCGGGGTAGCTAAAAGAGCACCGTCCCAAACGAGCTGCTTAGGCCGGGTCGATGTCCATGCTGGCGATGAGGTCGGTACCGGTGTCTAGGAGGTTGGGGAGGACTACATCGCCCATGCGGATGGGGGCTTTGACCGCTAGGCCGCGGATGAGGTCCATGGTCTGGGCATGGAGTTCGAGCGGGATGGCCTCGGCCGTGCGAACGGGCAGCAGCGCCTCGTCGCCGCCTGATACCGCCACGGTGGTAGTGAGGACGCGCATGGGGCAAGTGAGCTCCTGATGTGCGAACTTATCGCCGCGCGGGCAGCTGTTGCCGGTCACGGCGTGCACCGTCGCCACGCGGTCGTCGGCCCCGCGCTCCACTTCCACCGTAAGGAGGCACTCGGATGGGCAGGTGGTGCAGTTGAACTGTAGCGTCTCGATCGCATTTGTGCTCATGGCTATGCCTCCTCGACGGGCTCGACGGAAAGGATAATCTCGCTGGCACCCAGGCCGAGCGCTCGCTGTATCACCTTTGCCGTCAGCGGGAAGCTTTCCATAACGCTCGGTTTAAACGCGCGGACCTTGCCCGTAAGCAGTTCCTCGTCGCCCGCCAGAATGCGCACGCGGGCGGCATCGACCGGCCGGCGCACGCGGAAGTTGAGCCTGGTGAGTGCCACGGCCGTAATGCGTCCCGGCAGCGCGTAGCCGGCGATGCCGGCAGGGGAGACCGTGAGCTGGCAGCCAGCGCCCGTCTCGACATCCGCGCCGGTCCCCAGCGCGTACGTCGCCGCGGCTGCACCGGCACGCTCGGACTCGGCCGTCACGTTATCGGCCAGGTCGTGCACGTGCAGCACGTTGCCGCAGGCAAAGATGCCCGGCACGCCCGTCTGCAGGCTCTGGTCCACCACGGCGCCGTGCGTGCGCGGGTCAAGCTCAACACCCGCGCCTACCGAAAGCTCGTTCTCGGGAATCAAACCTACCGAAAGCAGCAGCGTGTCGCACGGAACGATGCGCTCGGTCCCCGGAATGGGCGCCAGATTTTCGTCGACCTGGCTCACCTCGACGGCCTCCATGCGGTCGCGCCCAATCACGCGCGTGACGGTGGTGGACAGGCGCAGCGGAATGCCAAAATCGTCCAGGCAGTTCTTCACATTGCGGCGCAGGCCGTTGGCGTATGGCATAAGCTCGTACACGCCCTCGACCGAAATCCCCTCGAGCGTGCAGCGACGCGCCATGATGAGCCCAATGTCGCCCGAGCCTAAAATGACGGCGCGCGAGCCGGGCTTGAGGTTGTCGATGTTGATGTATCGCTGCGCCAGGCCGGCGGTAAACACGCCGGCGGGGCGGCTGCCGGGAATCTTGATCTCGCTGCGCGTGCGCTCGCGACACCCCATGGCAAGGACGACGGCGCGCTCGGTGAGCTGCAACATGCCGGCGGGGCTCATGAGCGTGACGGTGTGTGCCGAGGCTTCGCTCGCCGCGCCACTTGCGCCCGCGCCTGCGACTTTGTCCTCGCTTGAGTCGATCCCAATCACCATACTGTCCAGGAACAGTGCGATATCGGTTTTGCGCACCTGGTCGATAAAGCGCTGTGCGTACTCGGGACCGGTCAGTTCCTGCTTAAAGTGTGAGAGGCCAAAGCCCGGGTGGATGCACTGGCGCAGGATGCCGCCCAGGTGCTGCTCGCGCTCCACGATGGCCACGCGCGCTCCGGCCTTGTGTGCAGCAAGTGAGGCCGCCATGCCGGCAGGTCCGCCGCCGATAACGACTACGTCGAACGCCTTCGTCTGCACGGCGCCGGCAGCAATTGATACCCTGTCGGCATCTGTGCAAGTGCACTCGACGCCCGATACCGCACCCATATCGATACTCGTCGCCATCCTAGCGCACCCCCTTCAACGGTCCCTCTACCAGCCAGGAGCCATCGTCTTCCAACGGTACCTCGCTGGGGTCGCAGCCCAGCTCGCGGGCCAGAATCCGCACCACGCGGCTCTGGCAAAAGCCGCTCTGGCACCGACCCATGCCGGCGCGGCAGCGGCGTTTGACGCCCTCGACCGAAACCGCACCCGGGCGGCGTCGAATCGCGGCCACGATCTCGGCCTCGGGCACCGTCTCGCAGCGGCAGACAATCTGCCCCCACGCGGGGTCGGACTCAATGAGCTCTTCCTTGCGCGCAAGCGGCGCGCGGTCGAAGTCGTCCGGCGCGCGGCGAATCGGATCCCAATCGGCCCGCTCGCGCAAAGCAACACCCGCCTCGCGCAGCACCTGCTCCATTCGCTCGGCAATGGCCGGAGCGCTCGCTACGCCCGGCGACTGAATGCCCGCCGCCTGGAACAGCCCCGGCACCACGGCGGACTGTCCAATAAAAAAGTCGTTCGTTCCCTTAATGACCGGACGCCCGCCGGCAAACGCTCGCACCACGCGGCGCGTATCCAGATCGGGTACCAGTTTGCGCGCGCCGCTCAGCAGCGCGTCGACATCGCTCGCATAGGTCTGCGTGTCGCCGGGCTCGCGCACGGCGGCGGTCGCGGTGATCACCGTGTTGCCGTGTACGGTACCCGTAACGATGACGCCCTTGGAAACCGGCGTGGGAACGGGGTAGAGCGGCATGAGTGCGCGCGGCTCCTTGTCCAGCACCACAATGTTGCCCTGGCGCCAGACCATCTGGAACTCCTCGGCGCCCGCCATATGCGAGATGTCTGCGGCGCCGTTGCCCGCCGCGTTAATCAAATAGCGGCAGCGCACATCACCGGCCGGTGTCACCAGCGTAAAACGAGCGGTCCCGTCACCGCTCCTGTCGCCAGCGCCGGGAGCTACCTCGATCGTCTCCACCGGTGCGGAGCGCACAAACGTCACGCCGTTGGCTACGGCGTTCTCCATCGCGGCGATGGCGACCTCAAAGGGATCGACATAGCCGGTCGAGGGACACCACAGCGCGCACGTGGCCTGGGCGCTGGCGCGCGGCTCCAGCTCGTGGATGCGCTCGGCCCCGATGATCGCCAACTCGGGTACGCCGTTTGCCAGCCCGTTGCTTTGCAGCTGCTCCAGCTGCGCGCGGTCTTGGTCGCTAAAGCCCAGCACCATGGACCCGGTGCGGCAAAACAAAAAGCCCAGCTCCTGGGTCCACGTGCCATATAGCTCGCAGCCGCGGGCGTTGACCTGGGCCTTAACCGTGCCCGGCGTCGGATCGTAGCCGGCGTGCACCAGGCCGCCGTTGGCCTTCGACGCGCCTAGGGCAATGTCGTTGGCCGCCTCGACCACGCAGATGGACAGGTCATAGCGTGCGAGCTGCCGCGCGATGGCGCATCCGGTGATGCCCGCGCCCACAATCGCGATATCAAACGTTTCTGTCACAGTGCCTCCAAGACGAGTTGACAGGCTGTCAATAAGGCTATCCTACGGTGTGCGCATCCCCCGCGCAGCGGCAATGCGGCGAACAGCCCCGCTGCATCCGCCAACGGCAGGCGAGGGGAGACTCAGGTCAATCGGTGACCTCGTCTGGCACCCCTGTTGTCAAAGGTTTGTCTCGTTCTGTAACGGTAAGCAGAAGAGTTGGGTTCCAGATGTTACAGATCGAGACGTTTGCCAGGCGGGCCCTCTGTTTGTCTTGATTTGTAACAGTAAGAGTAAGAGTAGAAAATCGGTCCTATGTGTTACAGATTGAGATTTAGAGTCAGGGAGAGGTCATCTGTCTCGATCTGTAACATCTCGGGACCGTTTTGGGGTCTAGATGTTACAGATTTAGATGAACCCATCAGTCGGTTTAGAATGTCTAAATCTGTAACAGTTAGACCTGTTTTTGCCGAGTTGTTGTTACAGATTGAGATATTGAGATTGGACATTTTCCTTTGTCTTGATCTGTAACAGATAGAAGGGTTTCTGGCCCCTAGCTGTTACAGATTGAGATATTTAACGGAGGGCTCACCGTTCATCTTGATCTGTAACAGTAGGGACTGATTCTGGAGCCAAGATGTTACAGATTGAGATTTAAGTCTGGGAGAGAACGGTTTGTCTAATCCTGTAACATCTGGACCCGGATTCCGCTCTCACCTGTTATAGATTGAGATGTTTCTATCCGCCCATGCCTGCGACCTGCCAAATCGTTAACCCCCGTGTTACACTAACTCGAGTTGTAACTACCCCGAAAGGTACCCGTAATGTCCAAGTACATCTCCGAGCTCATGTCGCCGCAGCTTATGGGCGTCATCTATGCCTTTGTAGGCTTTATCATCGCCCTGTACGTGCTGTCGGTCGTCTATGTGTTTATTGACGCCCGCCGCCGCGGCGCTAGCGCTTACGTGGCATGGGGCATCATTGCCCTCATCCCGTTTGTAGGCCTCATTGCCTACCTGGTCCTGCGCCCGCACTCCTATGCGGCCGACCGCGAGGAGCAGGAGCTGGACATGGCCCTGCGCGAGCGCCAGCTTGCCCAGTACGGCACCTGCCCGCAGTGCGGTGCGCCCATCGAGAAGGACTTTGTGGTCTGCCCGGTGTGCGACACCCAGGTTCGCAACGTGTGCCCCAGCTGCCATCGCCCGCTCGACGCACACTGGAAGGTCTGCCCCTACTGCCGAACTCGCATCCAGTAGCGCATCCATCGCCGGGCCGGCCGCAAGCCACGGGCCCCGCGCGCCGCGCGCAAGCCGCACGCAGCCCCGCCCCCACGCGATGAAGCATGCGTAGAAATTCGCCCGCCGTGCCATTAAGGTGCGGCGGGCGCTTGTATACCTAGGTAACCTGCCTATAATGATGCAAGTCAAAACGCATGCGCCGGCAAGCGCAATGCACACCGCACGGCGCCAAGCAGCACTTGCACAAGGCATCCGAGAGGAGAGAACATACCCATGAAGGCACTCTATAATGACGGTTCGGTGGCCGAGCTCCCGCAGGACGAGGTCACGCATGTCATCCGCCACTCCGCCGCGCATATCATGGCGCAGGCCATCAAGCGCCTGTACCCCCAGGCCGATTTTGCCTACGGTCCCGCGACCGACAACGGTTTTTACTACGACGTCGACCTGCCCGAGGGCGTCAAGATCAGCGAGGACGACTTCCCCGCGATCGAGGCCGAGATGAAGAAGATCTGCAAGGAGAACCTTAAGTTCACCGTGTACGAGAAGCCCCGTGCCGAGGCCATCGCCCTTATGGAGGAGCGCGGTGAGAAGTACAAGGTCGAGCACATCGCCGACCTGGACGACGACGCCCGCATCACCTTCTACCAGCAGGGCGACTACATCGACATGTGCGTCGGCCCCCACATCTGCTACACCAAGGCCCTCAAGGCCTTTAAGCTTACCGGCGTCTCGGGCGCCTACTGGAAGGGCGACAAGGACAACAAGATGCTCACCCGCATCAACGGCGTCGCCTTTGCCACTAAGGAAGAGCTCGACGAGCACATGCACATGCTGGAGGAGGCCAAGAAGCGCGACCACCGCAAGATCGGCCGCGAGATGGACCTCTTTATGATGCGCGACGAGGCCCCCGGCTTCCCGTTCTTCCTGCCCAACGGCATGATCCTTAAGAACACGCTGCTGGACTACTGGCGCGAGATCCACCACAAGGCCGGCTACGTGGAGATCTCCACGCCGCTCATCATGAACAAGCAGCTGTGGAAGACCTCGGGCCACTGGGACCACTACAAGGACAACATGTACTCCACCGTCATTGACGACGAAGAGTACTGCATTAAGCCCATGAACTGCCCGGGCGGCGTGCTGGTGTACGCCTCCAAGCCGCACTCCTACCGTGAGCTGCCCATTCGTGCCGGCGAGATTGGCCTGGTGCACCGACACGAGCTGCGCGGCGCCCTGCACGGCCTGTTCCGCGTGCGCTGCTTTAACCAGGACGACGCCCATCTGTTTGTGCGTCCCGACCAGCTGACCGACGAGATCGTGGGCGTGGTCAACCTTATCGACTCCGTGTACCAGAAGTTTGGCTTTAAGTATCACGTTGAGCTTTCCACCCGCCCCGAGGACTCCATGGGCTCCGACGAGGACTGGGCTCGCGCCGAAGAGGGCCTGCGCACCGCTCTGGAGCAGCTGGGCATGGACTACGAGGTCAACGAGGGCGACGGCGCCTTCTATGGCCCCAAGATCGACTTCCACTTGGAGGACTCGCTCGGCCGTACCTGGCAGTGCGGCACCGTTCAGCTCGACTTCCAGATGCCGCTCAACTTTGATCTGGAGTACGTGGACGCCGATGGCACCAAGAAGCGCCCCATCATGCTGCACCGCGTGTGCTTTGGCTCCATCGAGCGCTTTATTGGCATTCTGATCGAGCACTTTGCGGGCAAGTTTCCCACCTGGTTGGCCCCCGTGCAGGTCAAGGCACTTCCGGTCTCCGAGAAGAGCCGCGACTACGCCCACGAGGTGTGCGCCAAGCTGGAAGAGGCCGGCATTCGCGTGGTCTGCGACGATCGCGACGAGAAGATCGGCTACAAGATCCGCGAGGCCCGCAGTATCGACCGCGTGCCCTATATGCTCATCCTGGGCGAGAAGGAGGTCGAGGCCGGCAACATCTCCGTCCGCGATCGCTCCAACGAGACCGTTCAGATGAGTGTCGATGAGTTTGTTGCCAAGGTGACCGAGGAGATTAAGACTCGCGCCTAGCACAAACAACACAAGAAGCAATAAAGGCGATCGTCCTCGCGGGCGGTCGCCTTTTTTGTTGTGCAAAAAGGTACACATTGTTGGCGATGTCTCGTCGGTCGAGGTGCTTGTGAACGATGGCGCGCTCGTGTTCTCGACGCGCATCTATCCCGAGGACTATGGCGTGACCGTTGACGCTACGGGTGCGAACGTGACCTACCACGCGCCCAATATCTAGGCGACTCGTCGCATATCGGCGCTATACTTCAGCCGTTGCCCACGATGTGGGAAACATCCGCATCGTGGGCTTTTGTTTTGAGGGGACGGTGCCACGTGGACGTGCAACAGCTAGAAGAGGCTTGGGCTGCAAGGGCCAACGCACGTGAGGCGCGACTGGTTGCAGCCTCGCATGCGCCGGCAGCGCTTGCGCTGTTGGGGATTGTGCGCCCCGGTGACCGCCTGGTGGCCTTTGCGGATGACTTTGCCAAAGCTTTTGTGCGCGGCTTTGATGGCTGCGACATGGCTATGGTGGGGGAGCCGTCGGTTGCGGCGTTTGCTGCCGCGTCCGAGGGCTTTGATGCTTCGCTTGATGCCGAGGGGCCGCACCTGTGGTGGTTCGTCAACTCCATCGGCGGGCATGGCCTTCGTGTGCCCGATTTGCGCGCTCTGGGTCGGGCGGCTCGCGAGGTCCATGCGCTGCTCGTGGTGGATAACACGGTGGCGTCGGCTTTTGGCTGCGATCCGCTGCGGCTGGGTGTTGCGCTGTCGCTCGAGGCGCTCGATCGCGTGTGTGCCGGTGATGTTCCGCACAAGTTGGTTGCTGTATCGGTGGCGCGCTCGCAGCTCAAGCGCCATCGTGTGGATGCCGCGGCTGAGTGCGCGCATGCCCTGCTTGGGGGCTGTGGCTTGGCCAAGTTTGATTTGCCTGCTGACGAGGCCGATGTGCTGGAGCGTGGGCTTTCCTCGCTCGACGCTCGCATGCAGGCTCACTTCGATCGCGCCCGTGCGTTGGCCGAGTATCTGGCCGCGAACGAGATGGTGCGCAACGTGCGCTATCCCGGGCTGAGCTCGCATCCTGACCATGCGGTTGCAACGGGAATCCTCGAGCATGGCTTTGGACCGGCAGTTGAGTTTGACCTTATCGAGCGTGGCGCGGGAGAGCTGTTCGACGCTTTGCCGGGGGAGTTCCGCACATCGCCTGCCGGCGGCGCAACGACGCGTCTTTCGGCCCCACGTGGCAAGCAGGGGGGCACCATCCGCCTCTTCGCCGGCACCGACGATCCCCTGACGGTAGCCGCCGCCCTCGATAACGCCCTCCGAAAGTAGTCTTTTTGGGACGGGGCTTTTTTAGCTACCCCATCCGGAGCCGTCGAAGCCTGAGGACATATTTGACATTAGGGTAGCTAAAAAAGCCCCGTCCCAAAAAGACTACCCTGGTGTTGAGCCACGAAAACGGCCTATCTACTACTTTTAAGCCCTAGGGGTCGACCATGATCGACTTTTTTGAAAATTGGTAAGCTGTCTTCCAGCGGTTTTGTTTTCTTAATTTACGGTATGGTCGGCGGTATTCGACTAAACGTAGTAGATAGGCCCGTTTTGTGTCTCGCGTCATAATTCGTGAGGGCAGTGGACTAAAAATCAGTTCCAAAAAGTCTACTCTGTGTTGATAGTGGCGATGAGGACGTCGGCTTTTGCGGCTATGACCTGGTTTATGTCGGCCTGCAGCTCCTCGTAGGCCGCTATGGCTCGCTCGCCGGCGGGGGTGAGCGAGCTCCCGCGGGCGCCGTCGCGCTCGATGAGCTTGCACCCCAGCTGTCCCTCGGCCTCGTTCACAATGCGCCATGCCTTGGAATAGGCCATGCCCATGCTCTTGGCGGCACGGTTGATCGAGTGTTCGCGGGCGATACCCTGCAGCAGCAAGACGCAGCCGTGGCCGAACACGCCCGGCAGATCTTTGTCGCACGACTGAATGACCAGTTTTGCCGTCGTCTTGTACTCCATGCGCTCCACGTCTCTCCGCTAAAGTGTCTGCTGGGCAAACGCAAAGCCTGCGTTAAACCCTCGTGTGCTCTTCTTAAATCATGCATTGTAGCAGTCAAAGTGCGTTAAGATACTTGCCCAGTATTGGGCGCCCAAGGTTGGGCTGGGTCCTACGAGGCCTGCAGCCGACCGGTCGCATGGAAAAAGGAGAAACATGGCTACGTTCTTTCCCGGTGAGTCCCACACGTTTTCGGAGTATCTGCTGGTCCCTGGTTATTCGTCCTCGCAGTGCATCCCCAACAACGTCTCTCTAAAGACGCCGCTAACCCGCTTTAAGCGCGGCGAGAAGCCGGCAATCACCCTGAACATCCCCATGGTTTCCGCCATCATGCAGTCCGTCTCGGGCGTCGACATGGGTGTCGCGCTCGCTACCGAGGGTGGCCTGTCCTTCATTTACGGTTCCCAGACCCCCGAGTCCGAGGCCGCCATGGTCAAGGCCGTCAAGGATCACAAGGCCGGCTTTGTCCAGTCCGATTCCACGCTGACCCCCGACATGACCATGGAGCAGGTCATCGAGCTCAAGGAGAAGACCGGTCACTCCACCATGCCGGTCACCGACGACGGCACTCCCAAGGGCAAACTCCTGGGTATCGTTACCAGCCGTGACTATCGCCCCAGCCGCGATGACCACCAAAAGAAGGTCTCCGAGTTCATGACCCCGCGTGAACAGCTCATCGTGGGCGACAAGAACATCAGCCTCAAGGTTGCCAACGACGTCATCTGGGACAACAAGCTCAACGCCCTGCCCATCGTCGACGACAACGATCACCTTATGGGCATCGTCTTCCGCAAGGACTACGACAGCCACAAGACCAACCCCAACGAGCTGCTCGACGGCGATAAGCGCTACATGGTCGGCGCCGGCATCAACACCCGCGACTATGCCGAGCGCGTGCCGCTGCTCATCGAGGCCGGTGCCGATGTCCTGTGCATCGACTCTTCCGAGGGCTTCAGCGAGTGGCAGAAGCGCACCATCGAGTGGATCCGCGCCAACTACGGCGAGGATGTTAAGGTTGGTGCCGGCAACGTCGTTGACGCCGAGGGCTTCCGCTTCTTGGCCGACTGCGGTGCCGACTTTATCAAGGTGGGTATCGGCGGCGGTTCCATCTGCATTACCCGCGAGACCAAGGGTATCGGCCGTGGCCAGGCCACCGCGCTGATCGACGTCTGCCGCGCTCGCGACGAGTACTACGAGGAGACCGGCGTCTACGTGCCCGTATGCTCCGACGGCGGTATCGTCTACGACTACCACATGACGCTCGCCCTTGCCATGGGTGCCGACTTTATGATGCTGGGCCGTTACTTCGCCCGCTTTGACGAGAGCCCGACCGAGCGCGTCAACGTCAACGGTCAGTACATGAAGGAGTACTGGGGCGAGGGTTCTGCGCGCGCCCGCAACTGGCAGCGCTACGACCTGGGCGGCGCCGCAAAGCTCAGCTTTGTCGAGGGCGTCGACTCCTACGTTCCCTACGCCGGCTCCCTTAAGGACGGCGTGGGCGGCACGCTCTACAAGATCAAGTCCACGATGTGCAACTGCGGTGCCCTCTCGATCCCCGAGCTCCAGAAAAAGGCACGCCTGACCCTGGTGAGCTCGACCTCGATCGTCGAAGGCGGCGCCCACGACGTAGTCGTCAAGGATTCGCAGCAAAGCGTCAGCTACCGCTAAGCGGCTTTCCCAAGCACCGCACCTTGCCGTTCAAACCGTCGCTCGCGTACCAAAGTACGCGTCGCTCCTCTTTCACGGCAATCTGCGGCACTTGGAAAACCCGACCATGCTTGGGCAGGTAACAATTAGCGGTTGATTCACAACCACGTTATTAAGATAAAGCGAGATGCCTGCAAGTCGCAGGCATCTCGCTTGTCGTATTTGCTATCATCAGTCAAGTTAACCTTAGGGTCGGTCGGCTTGGCTTTGTTCGCTACAAGTTCCGCACGCAAAGAAGAGCACTTAATGTGCTCTTCGTCTTGCGCAGGACTGTCCGCAGTAGCGAATAAAGCCAAGCCGACCGACCCCAGCTAAGATTAAAGGAGCTGATATGTGCGATTGCACAGATCATAAGGACGAGATCCCTGCCTACGACGCGCAGGCCATTGAGTCCAAGTGGATGAAGGCCTGGGAGGACTCCAACCTCTTTGCCGTCGACACCGACGCCAGCAAGCCCAAGAAGTACGTGCTCGAGATGTTCCCGTATCCTTCGGGCGACCTGCACATGGGCCACGCGCGCAACTATACCATCGGCGATGCCATGGCCCGTCAGGCCCGTATGCGCGGCTTTGACGTGCTGCATCCCATTGGCTTTGATGCCTTTGGCCTGCCCGCCGAGAACGCCGCCATCAAGCACAACACGCAGGCTGCCGCCTGGACGTATAAGAACATGGACCAGGCGCTCGCCACGATGAAGCGCATGGGCTTCTCCTACGATCTGGATCGCATGGTCAAGACCTGCAGCCCCGACTACTACCGCTGGGGCCAGTGGATCTTTGAGAAGATGTGGGAAAAGGGCCTGGTCTACCGCAAGAAGAACCCGGTCAACTGGTGCCCCAACTGCAAGACCGTTCTGGCCAACGAGCAGGTTACCGAGGGCAAGTGCTGGCGCTGCGGCACCGAGCCCGAGAAGCGCGACCTTGAGCAGTGGTACTACAAGATTACCGAGTACTCCCAGGAGCTGCTCGACGATCTGGAGAAGCTCCCCGGCTGGCCCGAGCGCGTTAAGCAGATGCAGGCCAACTGGATCGGCCGCTCCGAGGGCGCCGAGGTCGACTTTACCCTGTGTGATGCCAACGGCGATCCCATCGAGGGCGACGAGGGCAAGATCACCGTCTTCACCACGCGTGCCGACACGCTCTTTGGCGTCTCCTTCTTTGTCCTGGCTCCCGAGTACGCTCGTCTGCACGAGCTCGTCGAGGGCACGGAGTACGAGGAGGCCGTGACCAAGATCGTCGAGGACTCCAAGCATATCTCTGCCGTCGAGCGTGCCCAGGGCACCCTCGAGAAGCACGGTGCCTTTACGGGGCGCTACGTGGTTAACCCCGTCAACGGCGAGAAGGTTCCCGTGTGGGTTGCCGACTATGTCGTTGCCGATTACGGCACCGGCGCCGTCATGGCCGTTCCCTGCGGCGACCAGCGCGACTTTGAGTTTGCCCGCAAGTACGACCTCCCGATCGTCCCGATCATCCTGGACGATGACGACCGCGCTGCCGTCGAGGCCAGTGGCGAGACCATCGATACCTTCCATGCCGAGACCGTCGACTGGGATTGCGCCCACGCTGCCGAGGGCACGCTCGTCCAGTCCGGCAAGTACACCGGCATGCGCGGCGGTAAGCACTCCGAGGGCGAGGCTGCCATCGTGGCCGACCTCGAGGCCATGGGCTGCGGTCGTCGCAAGGTCGAGTTCCGCCTGCGCGACTGGCTCATCAGCCGTCAGCGCTATTGGGGCAACCCCATCCCGGCTATCCATTGCGAGCACTGCGGCATTGTGCCCGTGCCCGAGGACCAGCTGCCGGTGACGCTGCCCGAGAACCTGGACCTGGGCGCCGGCGAGACCCTCGCCGAGTGCAAGGACTTCTACGAGACCACCTGCCCGGTCTGCGGCCGCCCGGCCAGGCGCGAGACCGATACCATGGACACCTTCACCTGCTCCAGCTGGTATTACCTGCGCTATACCGACCCGCACAACACCGAGCTGCCCTTCTCCCGCGAGGCGGCAGATCGTTGGATGCCCGTCGATAACTACATCGGCGGCATCGAGCACGCCATTTTGCACCTGCTCTACAGCCGTTTCTTTACCAAGGCGCTGCGCGACCTGGGTCTGCTCAGCGTGGACGAGCCCTTTACCAACCTGCTGTGCCAGGGCATGGTCAAGGACGAGAACGGCGACACCATGTCCAAGTCCAAGGGCAACGTCGTACCCCCGAGCTCGGTTATCGAGCCCTACGGCGCCGACACCATGCGTCTGGCGATCCTGTTTATCGCCCCGCCCGAGAAGGACTTTGACTGGGATCCCAAGGCCGTCGAGGGTGCCAACCGCTTTATCAAGCGCGCCTGGCGTATCGTGTGGCAGCTTGTCCAGTCGGGTGATGCCAACGTTGCCTTCGACAAGTCCGTGCTCGACGAGACCGCGATGAAGCTCTATCGCGAGCGTCACCGCACCATCGCCAAGTGCACCGAGGACTTCGATCGCGGCCAGTTTAACACCGCGATCTCGGCCGTCATGGAGCTCGTCAACGCAGCGAGCGCCTACCTCAACGCCACCGAGGGCGCATCGCGCGACAAAGCACTGTGCTACGGCGTGGCCAAGGACATCGTGAGCGTCCTTGCCCCCATCTGCCCGTTCTGGGCCGACGAGCTGTGGCACGAGGCACTCGGCTGCGAGGGCAACGCCTACACCGCCGCCTGGCCCGAGTTTGACCTGGCCGAGTCCATCGAGGACACGGTGCAGATCGTGGTCCAGGTGCTCGGTAAGGTCCGCGGCCGCATCGATGTGGCCCGCGATGCCTCCAACGAGGAGATGCAGGCTGCCGCCGAGGCCGCTGTTGCCAAGTGGCTCGAGGACAAGACGGTCGTCAAGGCCATCTGCGTGCCCGGCAAGCTGGTCAACCTGGTGGTTAAGTAAACCTTGCGCATATAGTTGATGCACAATAGACGAGGGGCGATCCGGCTGGGTCGTCCCTCTTTTTGGATATGGATACTTGCGACTACATCCAATTATCTATTTCTTGTGGAGAACCTGTGCTCACGCTGACCTGCGGGTTTGTGCTATGGTTGCACGTTTTCGCAGGTATTGGTATAGTTTGCTTGCAAATGAAGTTGTAATTGAAAGAAGTGGGGTTTCGGCCCCGCTTCTTTTTTGTATGGATGGAGGTGCCGCAATGGTCAAGACCAAGACCGAGCAGGCGATCATCGACGCGCTCGAGGCCGTCGCTCCCCAGCACGATGTCGATATTGTCGACGTTGAGCTCGTGGGTGCCACCAAGGCCCCCTGCGTGCGTGTGCGTATCGAGGGTGCCGAGGGTCAGAGCCTGTCGCTCAACGACGTCACGGCCAACACCAAGTGGGTCGGCGACGTGATCGAGGAGCTCGACCCCATCTCTTCGAGCTATACGCTCGAGGTGTCGAGCCCGGGTATGGCGCGCCCGCTGCGCCGTCCGCGTGACTTTGCCCGCTTTGTGGGCGAGGACTGCGAGCTTTCCTCCACCGCCACCGAGGGCCGTCGCAAGTACTCCGGCAAGATTGCCGCCGCGACCGAGACCAACGTAACCCTCGAGCTCGAGGACGGCGAGTCTGTCACCCTCGATTTTTCCGATGTTAAAAAGTGCAAGTTGAAGCCCGTCTATGACTTCAAGCCCGCGAAGGAAGGAAACTAACATGGCAGCATCCGACATGATGTCCGCCCTGATGGAGCTTTGCCAGGAGAAGCACATCGACCAGCTCTACCTGATCGACCGTCTGGAGCAGTCGCTCGCCAAGAGCTATGCCGAGATCCTGCATCTTGAGTGGGGCGCCAAGGTGACCATCGACCGCACCACCGGCAAGATCTATGTCTACCGCCTGGAGCCGATCGACGATTCCATGGACGAGGAGGGCAACTTCACCGAGTTCGAGGAGATCGACGTCACCCCCAAGAACACCAGCCGCATCGCCGCCCAGCACGCCAAGGCCGAGATCAACGCCATCGTGCGCAACTCCGCCCGCGAGCAGATCTACGAGGAGTTCTCCGGTCGTATCGGCGACCTCATCAGCGGTACCGTACTGCAGTCCACACCCGACTTTACGATCGTCAAGATCCGCGAAGGCGTCGAGGCCGAGCTTCCGCACTTTGATCAGCGCCGCTACGAGAACGAGCGCAACGAGCGCCCCATGGGCGAGCGCTATCTGCACAACCAGCACATCAAGGCCGTGATCATTGACGTTCGCGACCCCAACTCCACGCTTCCGCCGGTTCGCGGCGAGCACAGCCGTCCGCCGATCGTTATCTCGCGTACCCACCCCGAGCTCATGCGTCGTCTGTTTGAGCAGGAGGTGCCCGAGATCTATGAGGGCACCGTCCAGATCAAGTCGATCGCCCGCGAGCCCGGCCAGCGCTCCAAGGTCGCCGTCCACTCGCTCGACGACCGCCTGGATCCCGTGGGCGCCTGCGTCGGCCCCAAGGGCAGCCGTGTGCGCGCCGTCGTGGGTGAGCTGCGCGGTGAGCGCGTCGACGTCATCCTGTGGGATGCCGATCCGGCCGTCTACGTCGCCAACGCCCTGTCGCCCGCCAAGGTCACTCGCGTCCTTATCGACGAGGAGAAGGCCTATGCCGGCGTCATCGTGCCCGACGACCAGCTTTCGCTCGCCATTGGCAAGGAGGGCCAGAACGCCCGCCTGGCCGCACGCCTGACCGGCTGGCACATCGACATTAAGTCCGAGACCCTTGCCGCCGACATCCTCAAGAACGTTCCCGTTCACGAGGAGCCTGCCGCCGACCTGATCGGTGACGAGGAGGATGACGACGCCCGTCGTTGCGAGTACGTGTCCGAGGATGGCATCCAGTGCCGCAACCAGGCCCGTCCCGGTTCCCGTTTCTGCGGTGTCCACGACACCGACGCCTTCGATGATGCGGAGGACCTGATCTAGCGCGCGGTTGCGCTGGACAGGTTCCGGCGCACATCCCACGCTCGTTCAGTCTCTAGGCACCCAAGGTGCCAGAAAGGGTAGGTGAAGTCATATGGCAAAAGTCCGTGTGTCCACCCTGGCCAAAGAGTTCGGCATGACCTCCAAGGAACTGATGGGTCACCTCGCCGAAATGAAGATTCCCGCTAAGTCTGCTTCCTCCGCCCTGGAGGACGCTTATGTTGCCATGGTCCGCAAGCAGCTTGCCTCGGTGATCGAGGCCCGCGCCCAGGAAGTCGAGGCCGCCAAGCAGGCCGAGGAGGAGGCTGCCGCCGCCGAGGAGGCGGCGCGTGCCGCCGAGGCCGAGCGCGAGCGCATCGCCGCCGAGAAGGCACGCGAGGAGGAGCGCCGCCAGTTTGCCGCCGCCCAGGCCGCCGAGGAGGCAGCCCGTGCCGAGGCTGAGGCCAAGAAGAAGGCCGAGCAGGAGCGCCTTGCCCGCGAAAAGGAGGAGGCTGCTCGCGAGGCCCAGCGCCGCGCCGTTCCCGCTTCCGACTCCGGTTCGCGCTTCCGTTCGCTGCTCGATCAGATCGCCGCACAGGAGACCGTGCTCAAGGAGAAGAAGGACGCCGAGGACAAGGCCAAGGCCGAGCGCGGCAACCGTCGCGGCGGCAACAGCGATCGTCGTGGCGGCCGTCGCAACGACCGCAACGCCTCCGAAAACCGCCCGCACAGCCATCGCACCAACGCCAGCAACAATGTCGCTGCCGGCATGGATTTCCCCAACCCCGATAAGCAGGGCAAGGGCAAGAAGCGCAAGGGTGGTCACAACAGCGAAGAGGACCACTACAGCCGCATGGCGCGCGAGGCCGAGGAGTACAGCCGCGAGAAGGTCCTCGAGGAGGCCCGTGCCGCCGTCGAGGAGGCCTCTCGCGAGTCCACCGGTCGCCGCAAGAAGCGCAAGGAGAAGCGCGAGCGCGAGGCCGCTAGGGCTCAGGAGGAGCGCAAGATTGAGGAGGCGCTGGCCCAGGGCGTGAACCCCGAGGAGCTCGACGCCATCAAGGTTTCCCAGGGCGTTACCGTCCAGGAGCTTGCCGAGGCGCTCGACGTTCCGGCCAACGACATCATCAAGCGCCTGTTCCTGCTGGGCACGCCACTCACCATGACGCAGTCCATGTCCGACGACCTTGTCGAGCTCGTTGCCGACGACTTGGGCCGTCAGATCAGGATCATCACCCCCGAGGAGGAGAACACCTTCTCGTTCTACGACGATCCCGCCGACCTTAAGCCCCGCGCCCCGGTCGTCACCGTCATGGGTCACGTCGACCACGGCAAGACGAGCTTGCTCGACGCCATCCGCCACACCGGCGTTGCTGCCGGCGAGGCTGGCGGCATTACCCAGGCCATCGGCGCATCGCAGGTCATGATCAACGACCGCAAGATCACCTTCATCGATACCCCGGGCCACGCTACCTTTACGGCCATGCGTGCCCGTGGCGCCAAGGTGACCGACATCGTCATCCTGATCGTCGCCGCCGACGACGGCGTCATGCCCCAGACGGTCGAGTCGATCAACCACGCCAAGGCCGCCGGCGTTCCCATCGTCGTCGCCGTCAACAAGATCGATAAGCCCGGCGCCAACCCCGATCGCGTGCGCCAGGAACTCACCGAGTACGGCGTAATCCCCGAGGAGTGGGGCGGACAGAATATGTTCGTCAACATCTCGGCCAAGCAGAAGATCGGTATCGACGACCTTCTGGAGACCGTGCTGCTCCAGGCCGACGTGCTCGAGCTCAAGGCCAACCCCGATACCTTCGCCTCGGGCAACGTCCTCGAGGCCAAGCTCGACAAGGGTCGCGGCTCGGTCGCTACCGTGCTCGTGACCCGCGGTACCCTGCACGTGGGCGATACGCTGGTCGCCGGCCTTACCTATGGCCGCGTTCGCGCCATGCTCGACCCCAAGGGCCGCGCCGTCACCGAGGCCGGTCCCTCCGACGCCGTCGAGATCCTGGGCCTGCAGTCCGTGCCCAACGCCGGTGACGAGTTCCGCGTATTCGAGGACGAGCGCGAGGCGCGCGCCCTGGCCGATGAGCGCTCGCTCAAGGCCCGCATCGAGGAGCAGAGCCGCGTGAAGCACGTCACGCTCGAGAACCTCTTCGAGACCATCGCCGACGCCGAGGTCAAGGAGCTCAACCTGATCATCAAGGCCGACGTCCAGGGCTCCATCGAGGCCCTTCAGGACTCGCTCGACAAGATGGATCAGTCCGAGGTCCGCATCAACACGATCCACTCCGCGGTCGGTGCCATCAACGAGACCGACGTCGTCCTGGCTGACGCCTCCAACGCCATCATCATTGGCTTTGGCGTGCGTCCCGACGGTAAGGCCCGCTCCGCTGCCGAGCGCGAGGGCGTCGAGATTCGTTGCTACGACGTTATCTACAAGTGCCTCGAGGAGCTCGACGCTGCCCGTATCGGCATGCTCAAGCCCACCGAGGTCGAGGTCTCCACGGGTACCGCGACCGTCCTGGACACCTTTAAGGTGCCCAAAGTCGGTATCGCCGCCGGTGTCCGCGTCGAGGAGGGCGAGATCGCCGCGACCGATTCCGTGCGCCTGGTGCGCGACGGCATCGTTGTCTTTAACGGTAAGATCGCCTCGATGCGCCACTACAAGGACGAGGCCAAGAGCCTCAAGAGCGGTTCCGAGGGCGGCATTGGCCTGGAGAACTTCCAGGACATCAAGCCCGGCGACCAGATCGAGGGTTACCGTATCGACCAGGTTGCCCGTACCGAGTAGGGGGTAGCGCTATGAAGCAAACGCAGGCAACCCGCCGTCTGGGCGAGCAGCTTCGCGAGAAGCTCGGTTATATCCTTCTCTTTGAGGTTTCCGATCCGCGTCTCGACCTGGTCACCCTGACCGCGGTCGAGGTCGCGGTGGACCGTTCGTTCGCGCGCGTGTACGTGTCGTGCGATGCGAGCCGCTACGATGAGGTCATGGAGGCGCTCGCCAGCGCCAAGGGCCGCATTCGCAGCCTGTTGGCTCGTTCACTCGACTGGCGCGTCACGCCCGAGCTCGATTTTCGCATCGATCGCTCGACCGATGAGGCCGAGCGCATTACGCGTGCGCTGGAGAATGTCCCGGCCACGCTGGCGATCGAAAAGGACGAGGACGGCTATCCCATAGCGGATGCCGCCCAGGAGGCAGCTTTAGATGACTAATTCCGCCGACCTCGTCTCGTGCGAGTCTGCAGATATTAAACGACGCATCCTCGAGCTTATCGAGGGTGCGTCCTCCATTGCGATCTCGGGTCATACCTCTCCCGACGGCGATGCCCTGGGCTCCGTGTTGGGCTTGGGTCTCTCGCTCATGAAGGCGTTCCCCGACAAGGACATCGCGCTGCTGCTCGCAGACGACGATCCCGTTCCGCGTATTTACCGCTTTATGGAAGGCGCCGATCGTCTGGTGCCGGCTTCGAGCTTTACGGGCGATCCCGACCTGTTTATCTCGGTGGATGTGCCGGTTGTCGAGCGTCTGAACAACTCGGCCGACGTGCTCCGCCGCTCCAAACATGTGGTGTGCTTTGACCACCATCCGGCGCGCGAGGAGTTTGCCGAGGTAAGCCTGAGGCGTGTCGATGCTGCGGCGTGCGCCATGATCATCGACCGCTTTTTGGATGATTGCGGCGTTGTCGTTCGCGATCGCATCGCCACCTGCCTGCTCTGTGGCCTGGTTACCGATACCGGTCGTTTTCAGTATCAGAATGCCGATGCCGCCGCGTTCCATGCGGCTTCGCGCCTGGTGGCGCACGGTGCCGACCCGGCGCGTGTCGCGCTCGAGGTCTATCAGAGCATGCGCGTCGAGTTCTTGCACCTCAAGTCCATCGTCATGGGCCGCATCAAGACGGTCGCGCACGGGCGCGTGGCGTATAGCTACGCGTACGAAAGCGACCTTAAGGAATGTGGCGTCACCTCGGATGAGTGCGACGGCTTGGTCGATGTGGTGCGCTCGGTGATGGGTGTCGAGGTCTGCCTGTTCCTTAAGGGCATCGAGGGCGATACCAAGGTGCGCGGAAACCTGCGCTCCAAGGGCGACATGGATGTCTCCGAGATTGCGGCCAACTTTGGCGGAGGCGGACATCACGCTGCCGCCGGCTTTACCAATAACGGAACGATTTTCGAGACGCTCACCGCGGCACTTCCCATGCTGGCCGAGCTGGTGGGGGAGGATCCCGCTTCGGTGACCGTCGAGCTTTAACTTTTTGGATGGTACATGGCTCGTCGTACGCCTTCTCAATTGAATATGCTGCTCGCCGTCGATAAACCGGTGGGCTGCACGTCCCACGACGTGGTGTCGCGGTGCCGGCGCGCCCTCCATGAGCGGCGCGTCGGTCATGCCGGCACGCTCGACCCCATGGCGTCGGGTGTCATGGTGGTGGGCGTGGGCCAGGCTACGCGTCTGCTGGGCATGCTTACCCTCGATACCAAAAGTTACGTCGCCGATATCTCGTTTGGCGCCGAGACCAATACCGACGATGCGGAAGGCGAGGCCATCCGTACGGTTGCCATTGCACCCGAGCTGCGCGATCCGGCCTATGCCCGTGAGCGCTTGAGCGCCATGCTGGGCCCTCAGATGCAGGTCCCGCCGGCGTTTTCGGCTATTTCGGTCAACGGCGTGCGCGCCTATAAGTCTGCACGTGAGGGCAATGCCGTTGAGTTGCCTGCGCGCCCGGTCGAGGTATATTCTGCCGACCTGATCGCCGTGAGTGGCGAGGGCGATTCCTGCATTTGGACCGTTGCCTTCTCGGTGAGCAAGGGCACCTATATCCGTGCGCTCGCTCGCGACCTGGGTCGCGCCTGCGATAGTGCCGCGCATATTTCCGCGCTGCGCCGTACCGCTTCTGGCATTGTCTCCATCGGTGCCTGCCATGCGGTCGAGGAGCTTTCTGCCGAGTCCGCTGCCGGCTTTGCCTTGGACCCCATTGCGGCCCTCGGTGCCACGCGCGTCGACTTGCCGGGCAATCTTGCGGAAGATCTGCTGTGCGGTCGTCGTATTCCTATTGATCGCGCGCTCGCCGGCTTCGACGCGTCGAAGGCACCGTTTGCGCTGGTGCTTGATGGCGGGCTCAAGGCTTTGGCTCGTATCGAGGATGGTCGCTTTGTGATGGAGCACGTCTTTCCGCAGGCGATTGGCGGTGTTCGATGATGCTGGACCCTCACGAGCTCGCGCGCACATTTTTTGTGAGCGCGGCGGCGGAGGCCCGCATCGTTTTGGCTGATGCTTTTGGTGACTGCGAGTCTATGGGTACCGCCTCGATTGCCATCGGCGTGTTCGATGGCGTGCATAGGGGACATCGTGAGCTGATCGACGCGGTCATTCGCGATGCGCGCGTCCGCGGCTGCAAAGCGGTTGTCGTAACGTTTGACCCTGATCCAGATGTTGTGGTGAGCCCTGCGCCCGCTCAAAAATTGATGACGACGGCCGACCGCCTGCATGCCCTGGCTCAGACTGGGGTCGATGCCGTGGTGGCTGTTCCCTTTACGCCTGCGGTAGCGTCGCTCGACCACGTGGGCTTTCTTGAGCTGTTGGCGCATGTTGTCGACATTCGCTCCATTCGCGTTGGCAACGATTTTAGGCTGGGCCGCGGCGGTGCCTCGGGCGTTGCCGAGATGCAGGCATGGGGCGCTGAGCGCGGTGTCGACGTGTGTGGGCACAATTTGCTGTGCGAGGCCGGCGAGGCTATCTGCGCCACCCGCATTCGACGTGAGCTGAGCTTGGGCCACGTTGAGCTGGCAGCCGATCTACTTGGCCGTTCCTATATGGTGCGCGGCGGCGTGATTCGCGGTCGCCACGAGGGCTCCGATATGGGATTTCCGACGGCAAACCTGTTGGTGCCAAACGGAATTCAGCTGCCTGCCGATGGCGTCTACGAGGGCCTTGTGCTGGTCGACGATACCGTGTGGCCCGCTGCCGTCAACGTGGGCCTGCCGCCGACGTATGCCGACGATGCCGCCTCGGCGCATCTCGAGGCCAACTTGATCGGGTATGCGGGCGACCTGTATGGACGTTCGGTTTCGTTGGCGTTTACGCGTTGGCTGCGTCCTTCGCGCGTGTTCGATTCGCTGGACGAGCTTATCGCGACCGTCGAGGGTAATATTGACGATATCCGTCATAACTTGGGTGAGCAGGGGGTGGGCATCCGTGATTAGCGATGAGGAGAAAGACCAGGTGCGCGCTGCGTCCGACCTGGTTGCCATCGTGCAGGAAACGGTTGAGCTCAAGCCCCGCGGCCATGAGTTTTGGGGTTGCTGCCCCTTCCATGGCGAAAAGACCCCATCGTTTCACATTATCCCCGCTACGCAGGTGTGGCACTGCTTTGGCTGCGGCGAGGGCGGCGACGTCTTCACCTACATCATGAAGCGCGAGAACCTGAGCTTTCCCGAGTCGATTCGCTACCTGGCCGATCGTGCCGGCATTGAGCTGCACGATACCGGCGCGCAGCGCGATCGCGGCACCAAGCGCGCCCGCATCTATGACCTGTGCGCCGAGACGGCCCAGTTCTATCACACCATGCTCATGCGCGGTAAGGACAGCCGTCCGCGCGAGTACTTTGCCAGCCGCGGTATGGGTGGCGACGTCTGCCGTCGCTACTGCCTGGGCTTTGCGCCGGGTCGCAATATGTTGGTGGCCCATCTGTCGCAGAAGGGCTTTACCCCGCAGGAGATGATCGACGCCAACGTGGCCGTGAGCCGCGGGCGCGGACAGCTCGCCGATCGTTTTTACGACCGCGTGATGTTTCCCATCTTTGACGAACAGGGTCATAACATCGCCTTTGGCGGTCGTATTATGGGCGACGGCCAACCCAAGTACCTCAACACCGCCGAGACGAGCGTGTTTCATAAAAAGAGAAACCTCTACGGCTTTAACTGGGCCAAGGAGTTTATCGTCGCGCAGGATACCGCCATCGTGGTGGAGGGATATACCGACTGCATCGCCTGCTGGGAGTCGGGGATCAAAAACGTCGTCGCCACGCTGGGCACGGCGCTGACGGAACATCACGTAAAGACGCTCACCCGTTTTGCCAAGCGCATTGTGTATATGTTCGATGGTGACGCCGCCGGTCAAAAGGCCGCGCGCCGCGCGATTCAGTTTATCGAGCAGGACTCGATGGACCTGCGCTGCGTGGTGCTTCCCGACGGCAACGACCCTATGGAGTTCATCTCCGCGCATGGTGGCGAGGCACTGCAGGCGCGTATCGACGCCGCCGAGCCCCTCATGGACTTTGTGTACCGCTCACTGCAGGAGTCGAGCGACATTACCACGCCGGGCGGTCGCGCCAAGGCGCTCGAGGATGCGCTGACGCTCATCTATCCGCTGCGCGATAGCTACATGATCGATACGTACTTTATCCAGATCGCCGACCTTCTGGGCCTGGATTTGGAGACGGTACGCTCGAGCTCGGGCCGTGTGTTTCGCGATGTCGCCAAACGCGAGGACGCCGAGCGTCGTCGCGAGCAGAACTACGAGCGCCAGCGGGCACAGGCCGAGCGCGCCGGCAGCGCGGGCGGTCGGGCGTCCGGTCCGCAGGGGGCATCTCGCGGCGCCTGGGCGTCGGGGACGACGCCGCCGGTATCCACACCGGTCGAGGAGGAACCGTACGACTATGTGCCGCTCGAGGCCTACGGGGCCGCGCCGGTCGAGGTCGTCGACGATATGCCGCCGATCGATGTGCCTGCTGGCATGGACACGGCGCCCGCGGGGTCTGCTTCGACCGCTTCCGTTCCGGCGACGCCGATTGTGCTGACCGATCTGGAGCGGAAGTCTCTGGCGGGGGAGCGCGAGCTGTTGACGATGCTCACCAGCCACCCCGACCTATTCCGCACGTACGCCGATCGCATCTGCTCGATCGAGTGGGTGGACCCCCGTCACGAGTCCATCGCGTGGGCCGTGCTCGCGACGCCGCCGGGCACCGATCCCGCGGCGTGCATGGACGCCGCGCGCGCGGTGTGTCCCGAGGCGGCTTCGCTTGTCAGCGCCGGGCGCATCTCGGCGACGAGCAAACACCCCACCGAGACGAACATCGTCTTTATGCTCGATACGCTTGAGCTTTACACCATCAAGCGCCGTATGCGGGCTGCCCAGGCCAAGCTGCGCCAGGACCGGTCGCTCGACGATGACGCGCGCCGTGCATTGACCATGCAGGCCGCGCAGGATTCTTTGCGCCAGCGCGAGCTCCAGAAGTCGATTGGCGGCGTGGCCGATCCGTTCCGGTTGATTGGTTTGGAGGCCGCGGGTCCCGATCAGGCCTAGATGTTGTGGTCAATCGGCATGTTATCTGCTATATCCAGTCTGAATTTTGGGTATAGACGTGTAAGTGTGTGCTAAAGTAATGTGTCCTGTGGACTATGAAGGGAGAATCTGTGCCAAATAAGACTGAGAGCACGGGTACTGGGCTGGAATCCTACGTTGCTAAGCTCATGGGCAACGGCTCAAACAGGACTTCGGTAACCGAGGACGAGATCCAGGTCGTCCTGAAGGACATCGATGTTTCTGACGAGCAGCTCAACGCGGTCTATTCCGCGCTGCGCAACAGCGGCATCCAGATTATCTCCGCGAGCGGAAACGACGACGCCCCCATGGACGTCGACGATGACGATAACGATACCGACGATTTCGATGACGACGAGGAGCATGATTCCGGCTCGCTCGACGATCATGAGCTTAAGATGGCCCGTCAGGCCGATGCCGAGATGGGTTCTTGCAAGAGCAAAAAGAAGCGCACCGTCCGCACGTCCCGTTCGCGTTCTCGCGTGCGTGGCATCGATGCCTCCACGGTGATGCTGACCGGTGACCCGGTTCGTATGTACCTTAAGGAGATCGGCAAGGTCGACCTGCTGACCGCCTCCGAAGAGGTCGATCTGGCCATGAAGATCGAGGCCGGTCTCGAAGCCACCGAGAAGCTCGAGGCCGCCGATGCGGGCGAGATCGAGCTCACTCGCGCCGAGATGCGTCGTCTGACTCGTATCGAGAACGTGGGCCTCGAGGCCAAGCAGGCGCTCATCAGCGCCAACCTCCGTCTGGTCGTCTCCATCGCCAAGCGCTACGTCGGTCGCGGCATGCTGTTCCTGGATCTGATCCAGGAGGGCAACCTCGGTCTGATCCGCGCCGTCGAGAAGTTCGACTACCAGAAGGGCTTCAAGTTCTCCACGTACGCCACGTGGTGGATCCGTCAGGCCATCACGCGCGCTATCGCCGACCAGGCCCGTACCATCCGTATTCCCGTGCACATGGTCGAGACCATCAACAAGCTTGTCCGCGTGCAGCGCCAGCTCCTCCAGGATTTGGGTCGCGACCCGACCCCCGAGGAGATCGGTGCCGAGATGGACATGAGTGCCGACCGCGTCCGCGAGATTCAGAAGATCTCGCAGGAGCCAGTGTCGCTCGAGACTCCTATCGGCGAGGAAGAGGATTCCCAGCTGGGCGACTTTATCGAGGACTCCCAGGCCATCGTTCCGCCCGATGCCGCCAGCTTCTCCATGCTGCAGGAGCAGCTCACCCAGGTGCTCGACTCGCTTGCCGATCGTGAGCGCAAGGTTATTGAGCTGCGCTTTGGACTTGTCGACGGACATCCCCGCACGCTCGAGGAAGTCGGCCGCGAGTTTGGTGTCACGCGCGAGCGCATCCGCCAGATCGAGTCCAAGACCCTGGCCAAGCTCCGCCACCCCAGCCGCTCCAGCAAGCTCAAAGACTACATTGAGTCTTAACCTCGCAAGCAAGAGGCGCCCTCAAGCACATCCGCTTGAGGGCGCTTTCATGTAACAAGGGCCGGCAGTTGGGGCACGGGTAGTCTTTTTGGGACGGGGCTTTTTTAGTCTTTTTGGGACGGGGCTTTTTTAGCTGCCCTATCTCAATGCGTGGCTCAAGCTTTAAAGGCCCCAGATTGGGTAGCTAAAAAAGCCCCGTCCCAAAATGACTAAAAAAGCCCCAGATTGGGTAGCTAAAAAAGCCCCGTCCCAAAAAGACTACCCTGGGCGTCAGGTTGATTAGTCGTTGGGGACGTTCTTGAATGACTAGTCGTTTAAGAATGTCCCCAATGACTGGGTCGGAAAATTTCTTAAAAAAGTTCTTGCCCTGAGCTGATTCGTCCGTATAATAAACTTCGTTGCTTGAGAGCATGCGCCTATTCCTCGGTAGCTCAATGGTAGAGCACGCGGCTGTTAACCGCGCTGTTGTAGGTTCGAGTCCTACCCGGGGAGCCAGAATTTCTCAGCCCAATCTGCTGGGCTTTAAATTCCTCGGTAGCTCAATGGTAGAGCACGCGGCTGTTAACCGCGCTGTTGTAGGTTCGAGTCCTACCCGGGGAGCCAGATTGTAAAACCCGTCGCTTTTGCGGCGGGTTTTTTCATACCGCGATTGATTAACGCAAACGTTGCCATATCAACATTTCGTGTCGAGGATGTAATCCCGCGACCCACCACCTCAACATGGCGCGGTCGTTGTAGAATATTGCAATGATTGCTCCCACGACATGGTGCCGCGAGCACCAGATAAGGAGATTCTTGTGTCTGAGACCATTAACGGCAGCCTGAGCGTCTCGAACGACGTTATTGCCGATATTGCCGGTTATGCCGCGATGACGTGCTATGGCGTCGTCGGTATGGCCGAGCAGCTCCAGGGCGCCGAGAGCGTGCGCCTGCTTGCCGGTCAGCGCCTCCGCAAGGGCGTGCTTGTCTCCGCCGACGAGAACGGCCTTACGGTCGACCTTCACGTCGTGCTCGAGAACGGCGTCAACATGAAGTCCGTCTGCCACAATCTTTCGAGCTCCGTTGCTTTCACCCTGCAGGAGATCGCCCAGATCGATCCCGCCAGCCTTAAGATCGGCATTCACATCGACGCGCTCAAGAGCCGTCTGAACTAGCATCCGAAAACGGAGATTCAAATACTCATGATTGTAAAGACCATTCGCACCTGTTTTCCGATCGCTGCGGCTGCCGTTTCCGACAAGGCCGAGGAGATCAATAAACTCAACGTCTTTCCCGTGCCCGACGGCGACACCGGCACCAACATGTCGCTCACGCTCGCCTCGGTGACCAAGGAGCTTTCCGCCCTTCCCGCCGATGCCGATATGGAGGCCATCGCCGGCGCCATCACCCACGGCTCCCTCATGGGCGCCCGCGGCAACTCCGGCGTTATCACCTCGCAGATCCTGCGCGGCGTGGCCGAGGGTCTCGTCTCTGCCGATGAGCCCATCACGTCTGCCGACATCGCGCATGCTTTCCGTCGCGCCGTCAAGGTCGCCTTCCAGGCCGTCCGCAAGCCCATCGAGGGCACGATTCTTACGGTCCTGCGCGACGTCTCGACCAAGGCCGACGAGTGCGAGAAGAAGAAGTTCTCGGCCGAGGACGCGCTCGACGCCATCGTCGTCGAGGCCTACCAGTCTGTGGCTCGCACGCCCGACCTGCTGCCCGTTCTGAAGGAGAACGGCGTGGTCGACTCCGGCGCCTTTGGCTTTGCCATCTTCCTGGAAAACTTCGTTGCCGCTGCTTTGGGCCGCAGCACCGTTGTCGAGGATTTCTCCACCACGTTTGATTCCGCTGGCTCTGCCCGCGATGCGGCCCTCGGTCGCGTCGAGATCGAGGCCAACGACGACTGGGAGGGCTCGGAGTTCCGCTACTGCAACGAGTTCCTCTTTAAGGCCGACGCCCCGTTTGACGAGGACGAGTGCCTCAAGTTCCTGGGTTCCATGGGCGACTGCGAGCTGCTCGTGGGCGCCTACCCCGACTACAAGATTCACGTGCACTCCAACACCCCCAACCTGGTGCTCGAGCACATGCTGCAGCTTGGCCAGATCTACGAGGTCTTTATCCACAACATGGAGATGGAGGCCCACGACCGTACCGCTAAGATCCACGAGGACCAGCAAAAGGCCGCCGAGCCCGCCAAGGCCCTGGGTTTTGTCGCCGTTGCCGCCGGTTCCGGTGAGGCCGACATCCTCAAGTCCCTCGGCGTCGACGTGATCGTTTCGGGTGGCCAGACCATGAACCCCTCGACCGCCGACCTGCTGGGCGCGGTGGACCAGGTCAACGCGACTTCGGTCATCATCCTGCCCAATAACGGCAATATCCGTATGGCTGCCGAGGCTGCCGCTTCTGCCTGCACCGACAAAAAGGTCGCCGTGGTTCCCACCAAGACCGTTCCGCAGGCGTTCTCCGCTCTGTTCGCGGTGCTGCCTGATTCCGAGCTCGAGGACGCCGTCGCCGCCATGGTCGATGCCATCAGCGAGGTTCGCGATGGCGAGGTCACCCGTGCCGTGCGCGATTCCAGCGCCTCTGACGGCTCGCCGATTCACTCCGGTGACGTCATGGGTATCATTGCCGGCTCCATCGACGTGGTCGGCTCCGATGTGAAGCGGGTCACGCTCGACTGCATCAACCGCATGCAGGAGGAAGAGGAGGGCGACGCGCTGACGATTCTGGCCGGCGAGGAGCTGTCCGATGAGGCCTTCCAGGAGATCGTCGACGCCATCGAGGAGGCTCAGCCCGATCTGGAGATTGACGCCCATCGTGGCGAGCAGCCGCTCTATCCCGTGATCTTTTCGATCGAGTAGGCATCTGCCCATGTCCGAGCTGTGCTCCGTGCCGCGCGTCTCGGAGCGCTTTGCCCAGAGCAATGCGCTCGACGAGGATATCGCGCGACTCAAATATGTTTCGGGTAAACGTGAGGAGGCCCTTCGCCGTCTGGGAATTAGGACGGTGGGGGACCTCCTTCTCCATATCCCTCATCGATATCTGGACTTTACACGCTCCTGGTCCATCGAGATGGCGCCTATCGGTACGGTGTGCACGATCGTCGCCACGGTCGATCGTATCGTTCAAAAGCAGCCCCGTCCGCGTATGCAGGTTACCGAGGTCTCGCTTGTGGACGAGACGGGCGTGCTGCAAGTCGCTTTTTTCCGCCAGCCCTGGATTGCCCAGCAGCTCAAGCAGGGCGACCGCCTGGCCGTGATGGGTAAGGTCGAATTTGCCTACGGCTTTAAGCAGATGGCCTCGCCGCATTTCGAAAAGCTCGAGGACGGGCGTGCCGCGGGCACCATCCTGCCGGTTCACTATGTGAGCGACGGTGTGAGCCAGGCTTGGATGCGCCGTATCGTGAGCGGCGCGCTCGAGATTGTCGGTAATCCCTTCGACCCGATTCCCGCGCCCCTGCGCGCCAAGCGACGCCTTATGAGCAGCGCCCGTGCGCTGCGTTCGATTCACTTTCCCTCGAGTATGGCCGAGCGCGATATCGCGCGCGCACGGCTTGCCTATGAGGAATGCCTCTATCTTCAGCTGGCGCTTCGTCTGCGCAACGACGGCGGTATGGTCGAGGTGGTTCCCTACACCCATACCGCGGGTGATCATTTGACGGCGCTTAGGCGGGCCCTGCCGTTTTCGCTGAGCGACGAGCAGGAGGCCGCGTTCCAAGACATCCTGCATGACATGTGCGATGGCGACCACGTGATGAACCGCTTGCTGCTGGGCGATGTCGGTACCGGCAAGACCGCCGTCGCCGCCTGCGCGCTGGCAGTCGCGGCCGATTCGGGTACCCAGTCCTGCGTCATGGCACCCACGGGCGTGCTGGCGCGTCAATATGCCGATAAGACCGGCCCTTTGCTCTCGCAGGCCGGTATGTCCTGGGCGCTCCTGACGGGTGCTACCCCGGCCGCCGAGCGCGAGCGCATCCATGCACAGCTGCAGTCTGGTGAGCTCGATGTGCTCTTTGGTACCCATGCGGTCCTTTCGGATAACGTAACGTTTAAACATCTTTCACTCGTCGTTATCGACGAGCAGCATCGGTTTGGCGTGGGGCAGCGCAATGCCCTGCGTGCCAAAGGCCCAGGTGCGGACTTGCTCGTTATGACGGCCACGCCTATTCCGCGCACACTGGCGCTTTCGGTCTATGGCGACCTGGACACGTCCATCATTCGTCATCGCCCCGTTCCCGGGGCCGGCGTCTCGACGCGCGTGCTCACCGAGTCGAGCCGCGACCTGGCCTACGGTGCCATTCGCGAGGCGCATGCCCAAGGACAGCAGGCTTACGTTATCTGCCCGCTTGTGGAGCCAAGTGACTCCGCGGACGATTTGGAAGACGTTCCCGGCATTGCTCGCGACGATGAAGGTCGCGTGACGGTGCCCGTGCCGTTGCACGACACCGCGACCGAGCTCGACCGCCTGCGTCTGGCATTGCCGGGGCTTTCCGTCGAGCGTCTTCACGGCCGCATGCCGGCGGGGGAGAAGGACCGCGTGATCGACGCCTTTAAGCGCGGCGAGATCGACGTGCTCGTCTCGACTACGGTGGTCGAGGTGGGCGTCGACGTGCCCAACGCCACCGTCATGGTTATCGAGAACGGCGAGCGCTTTGGCTTGGCGGCCCTGCATCAGCTTAGAGGCCGCGTGGGCCGCGGCAGCGTGTCGGGCACGTGCCTGGTCATGACGCATTCCAAGGGCAATGGCGGTGTGTCTGCTGCGCAAGACCGCCTGCGGGCGCTCGAAAAGACCTCTGACGGTTTTGCACTTGCGCAGATGGACCTGCGTTTGCGCCACGAGGGCGAAATCTTGGGTTATCGCCAACATGGCGGTGTGACCCTGCGTTTTGTGGACCTGGACGCCGACGAGGATCTTATCGAATGGGCCCATTTGGACGCGGTCGAGCTCTTGCGGTATGCTTGCAACCTTGACTCCGTGGCGACGCGTCCCTTGCGCGATGCGGTCGCCACGCGTTATCGACATATCTTCAAGGAGGTCAGCGGAGGATGAGAATCATCGGCGGTGAATGGCGCGGCCGCAAGATCGAAGAGCCGCGTGGGCGCGATGTCACCCGTCCCACGACCGACCGCGTGCGCGAGGCATGTGCGTCCATGGTCATGTCGGCATTCGATTTCGATCTGGACGAGGTCCGCGTGCTGGATGCCTTTGGCGGCTCCGGTGCCCTGGGAATCGAGATGCTCTCGCGCGGCGCTCGCTCGCTCATCACGTTCGAGATCGATCGCAATGCCGCCCGACTGATCACTAAGAATATCGAGTCGCTGTGTCGCGACCGCTCGCGTTGGCGCGTCGTTACCGGCGATGTGTTGGCGAGCGCCTCGCGCGGCCGTGTTCCGGGCGGCCCCTTTGATCTGGTCCTGCTCGATCCACCCTATGCCTTTGGTGCCGAGCCGGTCGAGGAGCTGCTGCGCAATCTTGCCCAGCAGGGCTTGCTGGCACCAGGGGCCTTTGCCCTGTTTGAGCATGCCGCAAGCGATGCGGGCGCTCATCCGGCTGGTTTTGAGACCGTGCGAGAGAAACGCTACGGCATTACCTCGGTTGACTTGCTGCGCTGGGTGGCCGCGGACGAGTGCGACCATGCTAATGACAGCGATATTGACGAGGACGTGCCTTTGGAGGATACCCATGAATGACACTATCAACCGCGTGATCGTTCCGGGTACGTTTGACCCCATCACGTTTGGTCACATCGATGTAATCCGCCGCGCCCGCCGCATTTTTCCCAGCGTGATTGTCGCCGTGGCGGAGTCGCAGGGCAAAAACGGCGTGGGCACCACCTTTATGCTCGATGAGCGCGTGGCGTTGGCCCGCGAGGCCCTGGGCGATATTGACGGTGTCGAGGTACTGCCCTTTACCGGCCTGTTGGTCGATTTTGCCCGTGAGCAGGGTGCGGGTGCTGTGGTCAAGGGCCTGCGCGCCATGACCGACTTTGAGTACGAGCTGCAGCAGGCGGACCTCAACTATCGCCTGGACAACGAGCTTGAGTCCATTTTTGTCATGAGTGCGCCGCAGTACGGCTATATCTCGAGCTCGGTGGTTCGTCAGATCGCATCGCTCGGAAGCGATGTGTCGACGTTTGTGCCGCCCAATGTGGTCGAAGCGCTTAAACATCGCTTTTCGTGACGTTTCATATTGCCTGATGGCATGTGGTAAACTAACACGATGACATGTTACCTATGAAAGGAGACCGGATGCCGGGCGAGAATTTTCCTGGCGACAGGATCGTGAGCCTTGTCGAGGAGCTCGAGGGGCTCATCGAAGAGGCTAAGACGCCGTTCGGCAAGAATGCCCAGATGAAGGTTATCGATGCCGACGTCTTCTTTAACATCCTTGACGAGATCCGTATGAGCTATCCCGAGGAGTGGCAGAAGTCCCGTCGCATCCTCAAGGAGCGCGACGAGCTTATGGCCTCCGCCGCTGCTCAGGCCGATTCCATCATTGCCGATGCTCAGCAGCAGGCACTCACCATTGCCGGTGAGCAGGAGATCGTCCGCTTGGCGCAGCAGCAGGCCGACGATATCCGTGATCGTGCCCAGCAGTACGAGCGCGAGACGCGCTATGCGGCCGAGGATTATGCCGAGCAGGTCTTTACGCACCTCGAGGAGAACCTCAAGAGCCTGACCGGCACCGTTACCCGTTGCCGTCAGCAGCTCAACGAGGGTGCCGCCCAGCAGAACGGTCAGTGGTAATGGCTGAGTTCCCGAGCGTTACCGTCGATCTTTCCGAGCAGCTCGAGTTTCCCGGAGACTCGTATCCGCTGACCGGCAAGGTCGATGTCGCCACCTACACGGTGGGCGAGAAGGAGTACCAGCTGCAGGACGGCATTACTTACGACGTGGTTTTTACCAATGCGGGCACCGGTGTTCTGCTCTCCGGCATGGTTCGAGCGCACGCCACCGGCGAATGCGACCGCTGCCTTGAGCTCGCCTCGTTTGATATCGCCGGCGAGATCGAGGAGTTCTACCTCTTTGAGGAGCCCGAGGATCCCGAGGCCTACGAGGACGGTTACGAGCTTTTGGGCGAGGACCGCATTGTCGATCTGGGGGAGCCCATTAACGACGCCGTTGTCATGGACACGCCGTTTGTGGTGCTCTGCAAGCCCGATTGCCGCGGCCTGTGCCCCACCTGCGGGATCAATCTCAACGTCGAGCAATGCGATTGCGCCGCCCAGGCCGAGGCCGAATGGGCCGCTGCCACGGAAAATCCATTTGCAGCATTGAAGAATCTCAATCTTGATGAGTAAAAATGTGGTAGTATCGCTACTTGCGCGTAATCGCCACACTGGATAGTTCATAAGGAAGGTCACTATGCCCGTACCTAAACAAAAGCAGGGTCGTATCCGTACCCATACCCGTCGTTCCGCCAACATGAAGATCTCGGCTGCGGCTCAGTCCACGTGCCCCCGTTGCGGCGCTGTCAAGCTCCCGCACCACGTGTGCCCCAGCTGCGGTTTCTACAAGGACCGCGAGGTTATCGTTACCGAGTAACTGTATACTCTGGATACGATGCCGTTCCAACTGGAACCACAATGGCCGGCTCAATGAGTCGGCCATTTTTGTATAAGGAGCACTTGAAATGAGTAACGTTCGCGTTTGTGTAGACGTTGTGGGCGGAGACGAGAAGCCCCAAGTTGTCCTCGACGGTATTGAGGCCGCACTTGCCGCCGATCCCGATATCGAGGTCATCGCTGTTGGCCCCGCCGATATCGTCAACCCCTTTGCCGCGGCGCACGCGCGCGTGGAGGCTCTGGAGGCCCCCGATGTCATCGCCATGGACGACGATCCCATCCGCGCCGTGATGACCAAGCGTAAGTCTTCGATTGTGCTTGCCTGCCGTGCTATTAAGAAGGGCAACGCGGACGCGTTTTTCTCCGCGGGGTCGACCGGCGCCATGACGGCTGCCGCCACCGCCTACGTGACGCCGTTTAGATATTTGGTAGAGGGTAAGAAGCAGCCGGTGCGCCCATGCCTCACCAATGCGCTGCCCAACCGTGCCGGTGGCCTTACGGTACTGTGTGACATGGGGGCCAACCCCGATGTCGAGGTCGACGACATGGTCCGCTTTGCCCAGATGGGTGCAGCCTATGCCCGCGTGGTCCTGGGCATCGAACATCCGCGTGTGGGCCTGCTTGGCAACGGCACCGAGGACGAGAAGGGTTCTAACTTTACCAAGGCGTGCTTCCCGGCTATGAAAGCCGCGGTCCCCGGTTTTGTGGGCAACTGCGAGGGCACCGATCTTACGTCGGGCAATTTTGACGTTGTGGTCGCCGACGGCATGTCGGGCAATATTGCGCTCAAGGCAACCGAGGGCGCTGCCAAGTTTTTGCTGCAAGAGCTCAAGGGCGCCTTTATGTCTTCGCTCGGTACCAAGATCGCCGCGCTGCTCATCAAAAAGCAGATGCGCCAGATGAAAGCCAAGCTCTCGGGCGATGCCAAGGGCGGCGCGATCCTGCTGGGCCTTCGCGGCGTCGTTTTGATTGGCCATGGCGCCACGTCGGCCGAAGCCGTTAAAA
Organism: Collinsella sp. LCP19S3_D5; assembly: GCF_052121415.1. NCBI lineage: Bacteria > Bacillati > Actinomycetota > Coriobacteriia > Coriobacteriales > Coriobacteriaceae > Collinsella > Collinsella sp. LCP19S3_D5. The sequence continues at coordinate 20,033 of NZ_JBQKEH010000005.1, read as the reverse complement.
ACGGTACGCTCGCCGCGGCTCAGGCCGTTCGAGCCGGGCTTATCGAAAGCATTGCCAATTCCATGGAAGGTATCGTTTAGCAAGAGCTCCGTTACGTGGCTCAAGCTATGCATCGTGGGGTAGAATCGGAGCCGTGCTGCAATGCGGCTTCCGCCCGCGCGACACATTGTATTCCACGACTTATGAGAGGATGCGCTATGGATCGCTCCGAAATCTTTGACAAGATCGCCGAGGTCGCTGCCGACGTGCTGGGCGTTGACGTTGCCGAGATCAGTGATGAGACGACTTTTGACGACCTCGATGCCAATTCGCTCGAGCGCCTGCAGCTGGTGACGGCCATCGAGGACGAGTTTGACCTCGAGATCGATGACGAGACCCTGTTGTCGCTCACCTCCGTTGCCGACGCCGTCGACGCTATCGAAAACGCCAGGGAGGCCTAGGTCTTGGCTTTATCTCAACGACTCACGCGCGCTCAGGAAATCCTGGGCCATGAGTTTAATAACAAGGTGCTGCTACGCGCGGCGCTCACCCACCCCTCGGCAGTAGAGGGGCAGCCGGTCTCTGCCAGCTATGAGCGGCTTGAGTTTTTGGGTGACTCCATTCTGGGCGCCGTGGTTGCCCGTTCGCTCTTTGAGTCTTATCCCGAGTTCGATGAAGGCAAGCTCACGCGTCTGAAGGTATCGCTTGTTTCGGGTGCCACGCTGTCCGAGGTGTCGCACGAGCTGGGCATCGACGACATCATCATCTTTGGCGCCTCCGAGACCGGTACCGGCGCGCGCGGCCTTAACTCGGCGCTCGAGAACGTCTATGAGTCGCTCGTGGGTGCGTTGTACCTCGATGCCGGCTGGGATGCGGCGGCGGAGTTCATCCACCGCACGCTTAAGCCCCATTTGGCCTCCGAGCGTGCCGAGCACCCCGCGAACCCCAAGTCGTTCTTGCAGGAGTGCGTGCAGGCAGACGGTCACGAGCCCCCGGCATACAAGCTGGTAGGCTCCGAGGGCCCGGCACATGCGCCCACCTTTACCGCCGTGGTGCTTGTCGACGGTATCCGTCAGGGCCGCGGCACCGGCGCCTCTAAGAAAGAGGCCGAGGGAGCCGCTGCACTCGAGGCGCTCGACCGCATGGGTTACACCACCAACGGTGTGATTCTCAACAAGAAGCCCGTTTAAGCGAGGAACCGTGTATCTCAAGTCCCTTACGCTCAAAGGGTTCAAGTCGTTTGCCGACCGCGCTCATATGACGTTTGAGCCGGGCCTGACCGTCATCGTCGGTCCTAACGGCTCGGGAAAATCGAATATCTCCGATTCGATTCTGTGGGTACTGGGTGAGCAGAGCGCCAAGCAGCTGCGCGGCCAGGCCATGGAGGACGTCATCTTCTCGGGCTCGTCGGCGCGCAAGCCGGTGGGCGTCGCCGAGGTCACGCTGGTGCTCGATAACTCGGACCATGTGCTGCCTGTCGACTTTGATGAGGTTGCCATCACCCGCCGCATGTATCGTTCGGGCGAGAGCGAATACCTCATCAACTCGAGTCCGTGCCGCCTGATGGATATCCAGGATATTTTGCACGATTCGGGCTTGGGTAAGGATACGCATTCCATTATCAGCCAGGGCAAGCTCGATGCCATTTTGCAGAGCCGTCCCGAAGAGCGCCGCGTCCTTATCGAGGAGGCTGCCGGCATTTCCAAGCACAAGCGCCGCAAGGAGCGTGCGCTCAAAAAGATTAAGTCGATGGACGAGCACCTTACTCGTGCCCGCGACATCAATAAGGAGATTGCCCGTCAGCTGCGACCGTTGGAGCGTCAGGTCGATCGCGCGCGCAAGTACAAAGAGCTGTCCTCGCGCGCGAACGAGCTTACGCAGATGCTGGCCGTTGACGAGCTTCGTTCGCTGCAGTCGCAGTGGAACGATCTGGAGAGCCGTTCCAAAGAGGGTGCCGCCGAGCTGGAGCTTGCGCAGTACCGCTTGGGCGAAAAGGAGCGCGAGCTCGAGAAGCTCCAGGTGATGCTCGAGGAAAAGGGCCTGTTTGTGGGTGACTTGGGCGAGCAGCGCCGTCATATGCAAGATGTGGTCGGCCGTATTAACTCCGATATGCGCCTGCTCGAGGAAAAGGGCCACAATATGGTGTCGCGCCTGTCCGATATGCGCGGCCAGATTTCGAGCTCCGAGCATCAGCGTCGTCGCGTGGTCGAGGAGCTCGAGGATGCACGTGCCCAGCTAGAGGAAGTGACCGGTGCGCACATGCAGGCCCAGGACGACGTTGACGCCGCCGGCCCTGCCGCTGCCGAGCTCCACGAGCGCCGTGTTGCGCTCGACCATCAGATTTCGCAGCTTACGCGCGAGCAACGCGATGTGCAGCGCGTGGCCGACAAGGCTGCGCTCGAGCTTGCCAAGGTGAAAGACTCGCTGAGCAATGCCGAGGTCGAGGACAACATGTACGCCTCGCGCCTGGAGCAGATTGACGAGCAGCTCGAGGAGGTCACGGCCTCGCTCGAGAGTCGTCGCGACCGCGCCGAGGAGCTCGACGGCGCGCTCGATCAGGCTCGCCAAGCCCAGGCCGATGCGCGCCAGGCCACCGAGGTCGCCCGTGCGGCGTTGAAGGACTTGCGCGCCCGTGAGAGCGAGTCGCGCAACAAGCTGTCCGAGGTGCGCTCTGAGCTTGCGAGCCAAAAGAAGCTCGATGCCCGTATGGCCGATAGCTCGCCGTTGGTGAGCCGTCTGGTAGGGGCATTGGGCGATGACGTAACGGGCCGTCTGGGCGACGTGCTCGAGGCGCCGCGTGAGCTTGAGGGCCTGGTCGAGCAGCTGCTTGCCGGCGATATCGATGCCCTGTTGTTTGATGACGCCGCCACGCTTGAGCGTGCCGGTCGTGCGGCTTTGGACCAAAAGAAGGCCTCGGGCGAGGCACTGCTGGTGGCGCGTGGTGTGAGCGGCTCTGCTGCTGCCGAGGGCGCTGCCGGTTCGCGTCTGGTTGATCGCCTGTCCGTGCGTGCCGGTTATGGCCCGATTGTCGAGGCGCTGCTCGGCGGCTATTACGTGGTCGATGACTTAGCTGCCGCGCTGGCGGCGCCAGTCGTTGACGGTGTGACTTATGTGACGCCCGATGGCGCTCGCGTGAGCTTTGGTGGCCTGGTGCGCGTGGGGCTCGATGCCGGCGAGGCCTCGGGTGCCCTGGAGCGGAAGCGCCGCATTCGCGAGCTCGAAGGCCTGGAGCCCGATTTGGCTGCCGTTTTTGAGCATGTGTCGAACCAGGTTATCGAGGCCAATGCGGCCGTCGAGGAGGCGCGTGCCGCCGAGGGTGATGCCGCCGGCGAGATCGCCCGTCTTGAGGGCGAGCGCCGCTCGCTGCTCTCCGAGATTGGCCGCCTGGAGCAAAGCGCCAACAACGCCGAGGTCGAGCGTGCGCGCATCTCCAGGCGCCGCGAGCAGGCGGCCGAGGCCGTTCGCGCCGCGCGCCCGCGCGTTGACGAGCTCACCCGTTCGCGCGACGAGGCCCGTGCGCAGGCAAGCGACCTGGGTCTCCAGATTGCCGAAGCCAACGACGAGCTCGATCGCGTGCGCCGTGACGATTCCGAGGCAGCCGGTAAGCTCGCCGATGCCAAGGTGCGCCTGGCCCAGACGAGCGAGCGCCTGCGTTCGCTGAAGGGCCGCGTGCCCGATCTGGAGCATCGCCTGGAGGGCATTGACCGCCGTATCCGCGGAACACGTCAGGCTTCGCGCTCGCTCGAGCTGCTGCGCCTGCGTGTCGATCCCATGCACGAGCGCTATTCGGCCCTGCTGGAGCGTGCATCTGATTGGGCCGCGCGCCTGCGTGACCAGGCCTCACTCGAGGAGGCAGACTCGGCTTCGCTCAAGAAAACCATCGAGGATGCCAAGGCCGAGGTCTCCCGCGCCAAGGAGCGGGTCGATGCCGCCACGGCGACACAAAACGAGTTCAAGGTCGCGCGCGGCAAGCTCGAGGTGCAGGTAGAGGCGGCCATCAAGGCCATTACCGCCGATGGCACCACGGTGCTTGAGGAAGCGCTCATGCTTCCTGCTCCCACCGACCGCGACGCCGCCGAGCGCGAGCTCAACCAGCTCGTGCGCCAGATCAACAACCTGGGCCCTGTGAACCAGGTTGCCATGGAGGAGTACGAGCAGCTCAAGCGCCGCGCCGATTACATCGAGGAGCAGCTGGCCGATCTGGAGAGCGCGCGCAAGGCGCTCACCAAGATTACCGTGGCCATCGACCGTAAGATGCGTAAAGCCTTCCTGGTGACCTTCGAGAAGGTCGATGCGAACTTCCGCGAGATCTTCGCCATGCTGTTCCCGGGTGGCCAGGCACATCTGGAGATGACCGACCCCGAGCACCCGGCCGAGACGGGCATCGAGGTCGTGGCGCAGCCGCGCGGCAAGCGCATCACCAAGATGATGCTCATGTCGGGCGGCGAGAAGAGCCTGACGGCGCTTGCCTTGCTCTTTGCCGTGTATCGCACGCGTACGGTGCCATTCTATGTGCTGGACGAGGTCGAGGCGGCGCTCGATGACGCCAACCTGTCCAAGCTCATCGGCGCGCTCGACGTGCTGCGTTCCGATACGCAGCTCTTGGTTATCTCGCATCAGCGCCGTACTATGGAGGACGCTGACGTCCTCTACGGCGTCTCGATGCAAGCTGACGGCGTCAGTCGCGTCGTCTCGCAAAAACTCGATCGCGAAACCGGAAAGGTCGTGAATGCATAATGGGATTCTTCGATGCTCTCTCGCGCGGACTTGAGCGCAGCCGCGAGGCCCTCAACGAGGTCTTTTACTTTGGCGGCGAGGTCGACGAGGATTTTTGGGAGGACCTAGAGGACACCCTCGTCATGGGTGACATGGGTGCCGAGGTCGCCATCCAGGTCTCCGACGACCTGCGCGATGCCGCGGCCAAGAAGAACCTCAAGACCGCCCCGCAACTCCGTCGGGCCCTGGCCGAGCAGCTCGAGCAGCATTTTGTACCCGTCGAGCGCGATCCGTTCGCCGACACGCCGAGCTGCGTGCTGTTTGTGGGCATCAACGGTGCCGGCAAGACCACTACGGTCGGCAAGATCGCGAGCGCCATGGCCGCCCGCGGCAAGAACGTCGTGATCGGCTCGGCCGATACCTTCCGCGCTGCCGCCATCGAACAGCTCGATGTGTGGGGCCAGCGCGCCGGCGTCCCCGTCATAAAGCGCGACCGCGGCTCAGACCCGGCAAGCGTTTGCTACGACGTGCTCGACGAGGCCGATAAGCGCGGCAGCGACCTGGTGCTCATCGACACCGCCGGTCGTCTGCACACGAGCCCCGAGCTCATGCGCGAGCTTGCCAAGGTGGTCAACGTGACGCGTAAGCGCGCCGCCAATATGGCCGCCGGCCCCATGCCCGTCTCGGTCGTCCTCGTGATCGATGCCGCGACGGGCCAAAACGGCCTGAACCAGGCACTCGAGTTTAATGAGGCGCTGGGTCTGGACGGTATTATCATGACTAAGCTCGACGGCACGGCAAAGGGCGGTATCGCCATGGCCGTGGCCGAGAAGCTCAAGCTCCCGATCCTGCGCGTGGGCGTGGGCGAGCAGGTCGATGACCTGCAGGAGTTTAATGCCAAAGATTTCTGCCGCGCCCTGGTGGGCGAGTCCAACTAAGGAGTGACCAGTGTTTGATTCTCTGAGCGATCGCCTCAACGACACATTTGACCGCCTGCGCGGCAAGGGCAAGCTGACCGAGGCCGATATCACCTCGGCCATGCGCGACATTCGCATGGCGCTGCTCGAGGCCGACGTCAACTTTAAGGTCGTCAAGGAGTTTGTCGCCAAGACCAAGGAGCGCTGCATGACCGCCGAGGTCATGGAATCGCTGACGCCGGCGCAAAACGTCGTCAAGATCGTGCTCGACGAGCTCACCGAGATGCTCGGCTCCACCGAGAGCAAGCTCGTCTTTAGCAACCGCATTCCCAACGTCATTATGCTCGTGGGCCTGCAGGGCTCCGGTAAGACCACGGCGGCTGTAAAGCTGGCATACCTGCTCAAGAAGCAGGGCCGCTCGCCGCTGCTCGCCGCGTGCGACGTCTACCGTCCCGCCGCTGCCGACCAGCTGGCCACGCTTGGTGGAGAGATCGGCGTGCCGGTCTTCCGCGGTGACGGCGAGCACCCGGTCGATATTGCCAAGGGCGCCATCCAGGAGGCCGTCGACCACCTGCGCGATGTGGTCATCGTCGATACCGCCGGTCGTCTGCAGATCGACGAGCAGATGATGCAGGAGGCCGTGGACATCAAGAAGGCCGTCAAGCCCGATCAGGTGCTGATGGTCGTCGATGCCATGACCGGCCAGGATATCGTCAACGTTGTCTCGACCTTCGCCGAGCGCACCGACTTTGACGGCGTGATCATCTCCAAGCTCGACGGCGATGCCCGTGGCGGCGGCGCGCTTTCGGTGCGCCAGGTGACCGGCAAGCCCATCAAGTTCGTGAGCATGGGCGAGAAGCCCGATTCGCTGGAGCCGTTCTATCCCGACCGCATGGCCAAGCGCATCTTGGGCATGGGCGATGTCGTCGGCATTATCGAGAAGGCCCAGGAGGCAGCCGATGCCGAGCAGCTCGAGGCTGCCGAGCGCATGCTGCGAGAGGGCTTTACCATGAACGACATGCTCGACCAGATGAAGGCCGTCAAGAAGATGGGCGGTATGAAGGGCATTCTGGGCATGCTTCCCGGCGGCCAGCGCGCGCTCAACCAGATGGGCGGCAACCTGGATGAGGGCATCTTCGACAAGAACGAGGCCATCATCATGTCGATGACCAAGGAGGAGCGCCTGCGTCCTTCCATCATCAACGGCCAGCGTCGCGCCCGCATCGCCAAGGGTGCCGGCGTGACCCCCACCGAGGTCAATAGCCTTATGAAGCAGTGGGGCGAGATGAACAAGATGATGGGTCGCATGCGCTCGATGGCCAACCAGGCGCAAGCCGGCGGCAAGAAGGGCAAGAAGGGCAAGAAGGGTAAAAAGATGCGCATGCCCAATATTCCCGGTCTGGATGCCATGGGCCTGGGCAGCATGGGCGGCCTGGGTGGCCTGGGTGGCATGGGAACAGGTGGTCCCAAGTCCGATATGGACCTGCTGCGCCAGATGGAAGCGCAGATGCGTAATAAAAAGTAACGACTGGTTGAGTCGAGTATGGCGAAGGCCGCCTGGATGGTACTCCAGGCGGCCTTCGCCGTTCGTTCGCAGGTTTTCTCACGCGCGGAAGCGTGTTGGCGTTGAGGTGCTTGCCACTAGTGGCAGCCACAGCCCTCGTGCCCATCATGGTCGTGGTGGCCGTGGCAGCCGCAGGACTCGCCATGCTCGTGGGCGTGCTCGTGCTCGTGCCCATGGCAGTCGCAGGTGGCCTCGCCGGTCTGCGCGAGCGTGCCGGCAATGAGGGCCTCGACGCAGGCGTCGCAGCTGCCCTGGGCGCCCGCATAGACCGTGATGCCTGCCTGGGTGAGCGCGTTGATGGCGCCGCCGCCGATACCGCCGCAGATGAGCGTATCGACGCCACCGTTGGCGAGCAGACCCGCTAGGGCGCCGTGACCAGTGCCGCCGGTGCCTACGACCTGCTCGTTGAGCACCTTGCCATCCTGGATGTCATAGATTTTGAACTGCTCGCTGCGGCCAAAGTGCATAAAGATGTTGCCGTTGTCGTACGTCGTTGCCACCCTCATGGTGCCGACCTCCTTTGCTGGCCATATGGCCGTCGTCGTAGGTGTAGGGGAGTATGCGATATTGCCGCCCTCGATACTAAGTGCTCGCCCGTTGACCAGCGCGTTTGCCACCTTGCGATGCGCGCGGCTGCAGATGGCCGCCACGGTGGCACGGGCGATGCCCATTTGCTGGGCGACGGCCTCCTGATTGAGGCCTTCTAGGTCGCAAAGCCGTAGGACTTCGAGCTCATCGACCGTCATGTCGATGGCGTCTCCGCTGGCAAGGCCGTCAGGGGTAAAGCCGCGATATTCGGGAATGATCCCAACACGGCGCAATTTTTCGCGTCTTCCTGCCATACACTCTCCAAATCTGACATATGTCAACAATAGGATAGCGCGTATACGAAACGCTTCAAGCTATTTTTGGCATATGTCAAAAAAGCTAAAGGTGCACCATTTACGAATGCGGTGCCGTACTGCCGTGCATTGCGTGTGCCGCCCCAAGTGTGCAATTCGATGCTGCGCGCCTGGGCTACAATAAAAATCGCTTATAGGCGACTGACAGGAGGGTCAATGAGCAAAGCTGATCAACAGTTTGTAGCCATGTGCCGCGATATTCTGGACCATGGCACCACTACCGAGGGCCAAAAGGTTCGTCCGGTGTGGGAGGACGGCACCCCTGCCTATACCATTAAAAACTTTGGCGTTACGGCACGCTACGACCTGCGTGAGGAGTTTCCGGCGCTTACCCTGCGTCGTACGGCCCTCAAATCTGCCATGGACGAGATCTTGTGGATCTATCAAAAGAAGTCCAATAACGTGCATGACCTCAACAGCCATATTTGGGATGAGTGGGCCGACGAGACCGGCTCCATCGGCAAGGCCTACGGGTATCAGATTGGGCAGAAGAGCCATTATGCCGAGGGTGACTTTGACCAGATGGACCGCGTGCTGTACGACCTTAAGCACACGCCGTACAGCCGCCGCATCATGACCAATACGTACGTGTTTAGCGACCTGTCCGAGATGCACCTGTATCCGTGCGCCTACAGCGTGACCTATAACGTCACGCAGCGCCCGCAGGACGATAAGCCAACACTCAACATGATTCTTAACCAGCGCAGCCAGGACATTTTGGCCGCGAACAACTGGAATGTGTGCCAGTACGCCATTTTGCTGATGATGGTCGCGCAGTCGGTCGATATGATCGCTGGCGAGTTGCTGCATGTGATCGCCGATGCCCATATTTACGACCGTCATGTCGATATCGTCCGCGAGCTTATCGAGCGTCCGCAGTTTGCGGCTCCTAAGGTAACGCTCAACCCCGATGTGCATGATTTCTACGCGTTTACGACCGACGACTTGATCGTTGAGGGCTATGAGCACGGCCCGCAGGTCAAGAACATCCCCATTGCGGTGTAGGTGACGCGCATGACGTGTAAGCTTTCTGCCATTGTCGCCGTGTGCGATGACTGGGGCATTGGGTGCGAGGGTGACATGGTCGTGTCCAACCGTGCCGACATGCGCCATTTTGTGGCGTGCACCAAGGGTTGTCCGGTTATTATGGGACGCAAGACCCTGCTGAGTTTTCCCGGCGGGCGTCCGCTCAAGAACCGCCGCAACATTGTGCTCACGCGCGACGAGGGCTTTGCCCCCGAGGGTGTCGACGTAGTGCATAGCGTTGACGAGGCCTTGGCCGCGGTTGCCGATGAGCCCGTTGCCTGGGTGATCGGTGGCGGCGATGTCTATCGGCAGTTTTTGCCGTACTGCGTGGAGGCCGAGGTCACGCACAACCATTGCACCCATGCCGTGGACACGTACTTTCCCAATTTGGATGTCGATCCTGCGTGGGAAGTTGTGCGGCGCGACGGGGTTGCCACGATTGCCGCGGGCGAGGGCGACGAAGGCCTCGATTATGAGTTTGTGATATATCGTCGTGTTGATGCTTAAATCGTCTGGCGTGAACGGTATCACCGGGTTGATTGAATGCATGGGGCGGCGCTTAGCGTCGCCTCGTTTGGTATAGATGTGCTGTAAAGAAGGGTACGGGCTGGCTGCTATGACTGATGCCGTTGAGGTGCTGCGAATCGATTCCCTTAATGATGAGCGGCTCGACGCCTACGTGCGACTGACGGAGCGCGAGCTGCGCTGCGTACTGGAGCCGCAAAAGGGCATCTTTATCGCCGAGAGCGCCAAGGTCATCGAGCGCGCGGTACGTGCCGGATACGAGCCGGTGAGCTTTCTTTTGGGTGAGCGCTGGCTCGATCAGATGATGCCGCTGTTCGAGCGTCTGGTTGTACGCGAGGGCGCAGGTCCGGTTCCTGTGTTCGTGGCCTCCATGGAGCTCATGGAGCAGTTGACGGGCTTTAACGTGACGCGCGGTGCGCTCGCGGCGTTCCGTCGCCCGCGTCAGATTCCGGTTGATGAGTTCTTGGGCGGCGTCGTCGAGGTGGCGGGTGAGCGCCCGGTCCGCGTGTGCGTGCTCGAGGGTATTGTCGACCATACTAATGTGGGTGCGATTTTCCGCTCGGCGGCAGCGTTGAATGTCGATGGCATTTTGGTAAGCCCCACTTGCTGTGACCCGCTGTATCGCCGCTCAGCCCGCGTGAGCATGGGCACGGTGTTCCAGGTGCCCTGGACGCGCATTGGCAGCGAGGCGCGCGTATGGCCGCATGATGGGCTGGCGGCGCTGCACGATGCCGGCTTTTCGTGTGCCGCCATGGCATTGACGGATGATTCGGTGTCGTTGGACGATCCCGCGTTGCGGGAGATTGACCGGTTGGCGATCTTTATGGGCACCGAGGGCGCCGGCCTGGGCGCCAAGACCATCGCGGGCTGTGACCGGGCTGTGCGTATTCCGATGGCGCACGGGGTCGATTCGCTCAACGTGGCCGCGGCGAGTGCTGTCGCTTTTTGGCAGTTGTGTCCGCACGTGAGCAACGAGTATCACTACCAGCCGGGACTGTATCACTAGGCAGATATTTTGCACCGGGCTCTGATTCCGTGTGTTTCGGTTGACGCCGGTCGGTGCTAAGCTGGTGTCGGCTTTGGTCATAAAATTGACGTTTTGTTGTTTGACGTGCGCTGGTGGGGAGGGCGTGTGGCTAAGAAATCTACGGCTATCGATGTAACACAGGGTGTTATTTGGCAGCAGTTGCTTTCGCTGTGCGTTCCCATCTTTTTTAGTTCGTTCTTTCAGCAGGCCTACACGCTTATCGGTACCTATATCGTCGGTCAGTTTGGCGGCAAGCTCGCGCTGGGTGGCATCCAGGCCACGATGGTGCTCACGGAGCTCTGCATCGGTTTTTGCGTCGGTGTTGGCGCCGGCTGTGCTGTTATTACGGGTCAGTATTTTGGCCAGCACGATGATGAGCGACTGAGTCGTTCGGTCCATACGGCCATGACGCTCGCTCTGGTGGGCGGTATCGTCGTCTCGATTCTGGGCATAGTGTTCGTTGAGCCCATGCTGGTGCTTATGAATACGCCGCATGAACTATTGGCCGAGGGTGCGGCCTATGCTCGTTGCTATTTTGCCGCCATGGTTGCGGCGCTGCTGCTCAATATGGGAACGGCACTGCTGCGTGCCGTGGGCGACACGCGTGGACCTGCCGTGATCATCGCTTCCGGCTGCCTCGTTAATGTGGTGCTGGATATCATATTTGTTGCCGTGCTGCATATGGAGGCTCTGGGCTGCGGCATCGCGGTGGCGCTGACCATTTGCTCCAACGCCACGATGATCGTGATTCGCATGATGCACGCACCGGGTGCGTGGCGGCTTTCACTCTCCAAACTCGGCATTGATCCTGGTATTTGCAAGAGCATGATCTCGTGTGGTCTGCCGCTTGGCTTTCAGTCTGCTGCGTATTCGATTTCCAACGTTTTGATTCAGGTGTCGGTCAACTCGTTTGGTGCCGATGTCACCACGGCTTGGGGTCTTTCGGGCCGCTTAGATGGCATTGTCTGGATGGTTACCGAGGCGCTTGGCGTGTCGATCACCACGTTCTCGGCACAGAACTTTGGCGCGCGCAACTACGAGCGCATGCGCAAGGGCTACCATACGTCGCTCGTGCTGTCGTTTATGCTCATTGGTGGCCTGTCTGCCGTGCTGCTGGTGTTCTCGGGTCCTCTGTCGCGTCTGTTTGTCGACGATGCTTCGATTTCGGCCTACACCACGACCATCATCCATTTTATTGCGCCGTTCTATGCGATTTTCTCGATTATCGAAAACGCGTCGGGCTCCATTCGCGGTGCCGGCGTGAGCTTGCAGCCCATGATTCTCACGATTTTCGGCACCGTCGTGCTCAGGGTGATCTGGGTGTTTGCGATCATGCCTTTCGATCCGTCGCTTGAGCTCCTGCTGCTGGTTTACCCCGTAACCTGGCTCATCACGGCCGCGATGTTCACCATCTACCACCACAGCGGCAACTGGCTAGGCCGCGCTACTGCCTAATGATCCGTATGAGACAGAGAAAACGGATCATTGCTCTCCGTGGTGATGTCGATGATTCGTTTTCCTCCGTCCCCTTTGGATCAATTAGTATTCGATGCCTTGACGGGCTAGGAGGCCTTCGTCGAAGTAGTGTTTGACGGGGCGCATTTCGGTTACGAGGTCGGCAAGGTCGGCGAGGGGCAGCAAGCCGCGGCCAGTGAGCACGAGCTCCGTGGTGGTTGGTTTCATCGCGATCAACGCTTCGACATCTTCACGCGTCACAAAGCCCCGTCGCATGGCTTCTCCCAGCTCATCCAAGATCAGCACGTCGACTTGGCCAATCTGCTCGCGCGCCAGCTCCATGATCTGTGCGGCACAGGCTTCGGGCGTGTCGCGGTCGGCTTGTACGATGCAAAGCCCCAATCGAGGAGCTGCGTCATGTTCGGCGCAGTGAAGCTTCTTGGCAAACTGAAGCATGAGCACGTTAAGTCCATAGCCCGTGGCGCGCAGCGCGAGCCCCAGCGCAGCCGTCGTCTTGCCCTTGCCGTCGCCCGTATAGATTTGAACCTTGCCGACTTCCAGTGATGCCATCTCTGTCCTTTCGTGCCCGGTGTCGGTTTATCGCCGGCCGGGTTGGGTATTCTAGTTAGCATTATCAACCCCAGTAGATGGAGTTCAAGCAGATGGAGATGGATGACAACAAACGTAGACGGAATATGATCCTCTACGTGCTCATCGCCTTCGTCGTCTACCTCGTGCTCTCGACCGTTCTGTTCCCCAACATCGGTCACACGCAGCAGATTACGAAGACCGATTACTCGACGTTTGTCAAAGCGCTCGACAAGAAGAGCGTCGATAAGGTCGAGTACAACACGGACGATTACTCGATTTATTACACCAAGAAGGGCGAGGACGAGAACATCGCCTACAAGACGACCGGTGTGCCGAATGATGCGGGCTTTACCGATCGCGTGCTTGAATCTGGCGCCTCGCTTGAGTCGGTCGTTCCCGATAAGAACTCGGGTCTGATGACTTACTACCTGCTCACCCTCATTCTTCCCATGGCGATTTTCTTCCTGATCGGCTGGTGGCTCAACCGCCGCATGAAGAAGGCCATGGGTGATGACGGTCCGTCGATGAACTTTGGCGGCGGCGGTTTTGGCGGCGGTGGACTGGGCAAGTCCGGCGCGCGTGTGATTGCCTCCAAGGACGTGGGTGTGACCTTTAAGGATGTTGCTGGCCAGGAAGAGGCCAAGGAGTCCCTCAAGGAGGTCGTCGATTTTCTGGAGAAGCCGCAGCGCTACGAGGAGATTGGCGCCAAGCTGCCGCGCGGTGCCCTCCTTGTCGGCCCTCCGGGTACCGGTAAAACCCTGCTTGCCAAGGCTGTGGCCGGCGAGGCAGGTGTGCCGTTCTTTAGTATTTCGGGCTCTGAGTTTGTTGAGATGTTCGTCGGCCGCGGCGCCGCCAAGGTTCGCGATCTGTTTAAGCAGGCCAAGGAAAAGGCCCCGTGCATCGTCTTTATCGATGAGATCGATACTATTGGCAAGAAGCGCGACGGCGGCGGCTTTAGTGGTAACGACGAGCGCGAGCAGACGCTCAACCAGCTGCTGACCGAGATGGACGGCTTCGATAACCACAAGGGTATCGTCGTCCTCGCTGCCACCAACCGTCCCGACAGCCTTGACCCGGCCCTGTTGCGCCCCGGTCGTTTTGACCGCCGCATCCCCGTTGAGCTGCCCGACCTGACCGGCCGTAAGAACATTCTTGAGCTGCACGCCAAGAGCGTGAAGACGCAGCCGCCGATCGATCTGACCGCGATTGCCCGCGCCACGCCCGGTGCCTCGGGCGCCGACCTGGCCAACATTATCAACGAGGGCGCCCTGCGTGCCGTCCGCGAGGGTCGCAAACGCGCCACGCAGGACGATTTTGAGGAGTCGGTGGAGGTCGTCATCGCCGGTCAGCAGCGCAAGTCCACGGTGCTGTCCGACCACGAGAAGCAGGTCGTTTCTTACCACGAGATCGGTCATGCCATCGTTGCCGCTCGCCAGAAGGGCTCTGCGCCGGTCACGAAGATCACCATCGTGCCGCGCACGAGCGGTGCTCTGGGCTACACCATGCAGGTCGAGGAGGATGAGCGCTTCCTGACCACGCGTCAGGAGATCCTGGACAAGCTCGCCGTCTATTGCGGTGGCCGTGCAGCCGAGGAGCTCATCTTTGGCGAGATGACGACCGGCGCCGCCAACGATATCGAGCAGGCCACCAAGCTCGCCCGTAACATGGTGACGCGCTTTGGTATGTCCGATGAGTTTGGCATGATGGCGCTCGGTACCGTGCAGAACGCGTACCTTAACCAGGATACGTCGCTCACCTGCGCCCCCGGTACGGCCGAGCGCGTGGACGCGATTGTCGCCAAGCTGATCGAGGATGCGCACGACCGCGCCCTGCAGATCCTGAAGGAGAACAAGTTTAAGCTCCACGAGCTGGCTCGTTATCTGTACAAGAAGGAGACGATCACGGGCGAGGAGTTTATGAATCTCCTCACGCGTGAGAATCCGCTGATGCCAAAGCAGCAGTAATACTAGTTGTGCAGTGCTTTCGCCCCATTTGAGTGTCCACCTCAAATGGGGCGTTTTGCTTGGGAAGGGTTGTATATGAAGATCGTGGTAAGTGCCTGCTTGATGGGCGAGAGCTGCAAGTATAACGGGCTCGATAATTACCATCGCGAGCTGGTCGAGGCCTGCGAGCGCACGGGAACCGAGGTGCTCCTCGTGTGCCCTGAGGTTTTTGGTGGTCTGCCCACACCGCGCAAGCCGTCCGAAATTGTGAACGGCGAAGTCCGTACCTGCGAGGGCGTGTCCGTTGACAGGGAATTTCGCTTGGGTGCCCAACGAGCACTCGATATGTGCGAGCAGGCGGGCGGGCCATCCGAGATCGCCGCGTGCATCTTACAGGACCGTAGTCCCTCGTGCGGTGCAGGTCGCGTCTACGATGGCACCTTTAGCGGCACGCTCACCGCGGGCAACGGTGTCTTCGTCGACCTGCTCCTGCGCCACGGGTACCGTGTGATTCCCGCAAGTGAATTTGACCCGAGCATGTTGGAATAGCAAATGAAAGGGGGCGGCCATCGAGTAGATGGTCGCCCCCTTTACTGGCAAGCTAAACAATTTCAACAGATATTCAATGGCGTTTTCCCAGATAAAACCTGCCAAAATAAACCTGTCCCTTTTTGGTAGGTTAGGCGAGGAGGGTGTGGCCGTAGGTGTTGGCTGCCTTGATGGCGGCGGCGAACTTCTCGTCGGTGAAGGGCTTGGGGTTACCCTGCTTCCACTCGTTGGTGGCGTGCGCGTACTCGCACAGGGCAGGGATATCGGCCTCGGAAAGCCCGACCTGCTCAAGCGTCACGGGCAGGCCCATCTGCTTGTTAAAGGCGGCATAGCGCTCAAGGTTTTCGGTGTCGCCCGTGTAGGCGAACAGCACGAGCACGCCCAGGCTTACGACCTCGCCGTGCAGGTAGGTGCCCTCACGCGGAATGCTGCAAGTGGCGTTGTAGAACGCGTGTGCGACGCTCGAGTTGTAGTAGTAATCGTTCTGGTTGGTCAGGTTCGAGACATATCCCGTGTTGACCACGATGTCGAGCGCGATCTGCTTGACGGCCTCGCTCGACAGGTCCTGGCGCACGTCCTCAAGACCCTGGACGCCATAGGTAAACAGCGGCTCGGAGCAGGTGTGGGCGAGTGCCAGGCCAAGACCGGCGGTGTGCTCCAAATTTCCGGCGCTCGTGGCGTACTCGACCTCGGGCTGCTTGGACAGGGCATCGCCCACGCCGGCCCAGAAGTACTCTGCCGGAGCCTCGGCGATGATCTTGGGGTTGATGAAAATGTGCGCCGGTCGGTTGGGGTACGAATAGCCCTCGAGCGAGCCGTCGTCGTTGTAGACAACGGCAATGGCGGTCGCGGCGGAGCAGTTGGAGCAGATCGTCGGCACCGTAAAGACGATCTTCTTGAGCTCGATAGCTGCGGTCTTCACGGTGTCGAGTGCCTTGCCGCCGCCGCAGGCGATAAGCACGTCGGCTTCCTGGCAGGCGGGGGAGTTTACGACCTTGGCGATATTGGCGCGTGTGCTGTTGGTGCCGTAGACGCGCGTCTCCAGAACCTCGACGCCGGTGCCTGCCAGCGCGGCTTCGATACCGGGAAGTGCTGCAGCCAGTGCTCGCTTGCCACCGATGATTGCGACCTTGGTCGCTCCGTATTCGGCCAGCGCGCCGGGCAGCTCGTCGAAGCAGTCCTCGCCGACGGTATAGTCGCTCATTCCGATCGTGCGCATAGCAACCTTCTTTCGTTCGATAAAGTGCTTTCAGGTATTTTGCTCCTAGAGAAGGTCCACAGCCGCGAGAAATTTCGAACGTATAAAACCAGTGTTGAGGGTTTTTCGCCGGCGCGGAACGTGCTAGCATACTCCGCATAAGCGTTGATGGGGACGAGTAGTCGGCCGTCCGCATGCTACAGAGAGCGGGGAGCGCTGAGAACCCGTGCATGCGACCGATGAAAATCACCCCGGAGCTGCGGTCCCAACGGACGTGCCGCGCAGGCACGTCTTAGTAGATATCGCCGAGATGGTCGTCGATACAGGCCAGCCGAGTAACGGATGCGAGCGCGCGGCGACGCGGGCGAGGGCATCTAAGCTGGGTGGTTAAGCGAAGAGCTTTTACGGGCAGACTGCCTGTCTTGTGGCGCTTCGTCCCAGCTTGTAGGGACGGGCGCTTTTTTGGTGCCCAGAGGGCGTGCGCGCCCATGACAAGAAAGGGGTACCGTGGCAAACGAGTACAAGCAGACGATGAATCTGCCCAAGACCGGTTTTCCCATGCGTGCCGGTCTTTCCAAGTCCGAGCCCAAGCGACTCAAGGACTGGCAGGACAACAAGGTCTACGAGCAAGTTCTAAAGAAGAACAAGGGTCACAAGCAGTTCGTGCTGCACGACGGCCCTCCGTATGCCAACGGCCCGATCCACATCGGCCACGCCATGAACAAGATCTCTAAGGACATGATCAACCGTTACTGGATGATGCAGGGCTATGAGGTTCCCTATGTCCCCGGTTGGGACTGCCACGGTCAGCCGATTGAGCACAAGGTCGAGGAGAAGCTCGGCACCGAGAAGTTCAACCAGACCTCCACGGCTAAGATCCGCGAGCTTTGCAATAAGTTCGCTGTCGAGAACATCGAGCTGCAGAAGGCCGGCTTCCGTCGCCTGGGCGTGCTTGGCGACTGGGACAACCCGTATCTGACGCTCTATCACCAGCATGACGCCGCCGACATCGAGGTCTTCAAGGCCATGTTCGACAAGGGCATGATCTATCGCGGTCATAAGCCCGTCCACTGGTGCAAGCACTGCCACACCGCGCTGGCCGAGGCCGAGATCGAGTACTCCGACGAGACGAGCCCGTCCATCTTCGTGCGCTTTGAGATGACCACTAAGCCTGCCGGTCTCGAGAACTTCGACGGCCCGGTTGACTTCATCATCTGGACGACCACGCCGTGGACCATCCCCTCCGACCAGGCCGTTTCCCTTAAGCCCGGCGCCGCCTATGTTGCCGTTGAGCACGATGGCCGTGCCGAGGTCATGCTCGAGGACCTGGCTCCCAAGTGCTGTGAGGAGTTTGGCTGGGAGTACACCCCGGTCATGGTCGACGGTAAGCCCTATGTGGTTCCCGCTGAGACCTTCCACCACATCCACTACAAGCAGCCGATCTTTGACGGTGTCGAGGGCGTGGCACTGCTGGCCGATTACGTCGGTGTCGATGACGGTACCGGTATCGTCCACAACTCGCCCGGCCACGGCGTCGACGACTGCTTCGCCTGCCTCAAGGAGGGCATCACCGATATCTGCATGCCGGTCGATGACGACGGTAAGTTCTACACCGGCGAGGAGTTTGGTACCGGTGGCCCCTTCAGCGGTATGGATACCGACGAGGCCAATCCGCACATCATCGAGTTCCTGCGCGAGCGCGGCACCCTGGTCCTCGAGAAGAAGATCACGCACAGCTATCCGCACTGCTGGCGCTGCAAGCACCCGGTGCTCTTCCGTGCTACCGACCAGTGGTTTGTCTCGATGGACAAGACCGGTTTGCGCGAGCAGGCTGGCAAAGAGATCCGCGAGAACGTCAAGTGGTATCCGGCCCACGCGGCCAACCGCATCGGTGCCATGGTCGAGCAGCGTCCCGACTGGTGCATCAGCCGTCAGCGCAACTGGGGCGTGCCTATCCCCAGCTACACCTGCGCCGACTGCGGCGAGAAGGTCATGAACGACGCCACGCTCGACGCCGTCATCAAGCTCTTCCACGAGAAGGGCTCCGACGCCTGGTTCACTGACGCTCCCGAGAGCTACCTGGGCGAGGCTTGCGTCTGCCCCAAGTGCGGCGGCCATCACCTCAAGGCCGATAAGGACATCCTCGACGTGTGGTGGGACTCCGGCGTGTCCTGGAAGGCCGTCTGCGAGTATCGCCCCGAGCTTGAGTACCCGGCGGATGTGTATCTCGAGGGCTCCGACCAGCACCGCGGTTGGTTCCAGAGCTCGTTGCTCACCTCGGTGGGTGCCAACGGCCACGCTCCGTACAAGGCAGTCGTCTCGCAGGGTTTCACGCTCGATGGCCAGGGCCGTAAGATGTCCAAGTCGCTCGGCAACGTCATCGACCCCAACAAGGTCTGCGACGAGATGGGCGCCGATATCATCCGCCTGTGGGTCGCCTCGGTCGATACCAGCTCCGACGTCTCCATCGACCACGAGATCCTTGCTCGTACGTCCGATGCCTACCGTCGTTTCCGCAACACGCTGCGCTTCCTGCTCTCCGAGCTCGAGGGTCAGTTTGAGCCCGAGACCGACGGCGTCGCCTTTGCCGACCTGCTGCCGCTCGACAAGCTCATGGTTGCCCGTCTGACCCAGGTCCAGGCCGAGGTCGACGACGCCTACGCCAGCTACGAGTTCCCGCGCGCCTACCGTGCGCTCTACGACTTTGTGGTTACCGAGCTTTCCAACGTGTACCTCGACGCCCTGAAGGACCGTCTGTACTGCGACAAGCCCGGCTCGCTCGAGCGCCGCAGCGCCCAGACCGTGCTGGCTGAGCTCTTCTCGATGCTCATGCGCGACCTGCAGCCGATCCTGTCCTACACGGTCGACGAGGCCATGGCCTATGCGCCCGCCGGCTGCGTCGATCACCAGAAGTACGCCGCGCTGCTCGATTGGTACAAGTCGCCCATCACGGTCGACGAGGCCAATGAGTTCGAGGGCGTGCTCGAGGCCTCGCTCGAGCTCCGTAGCGCTGTGACCAAGGCCCTTGAGGATGCCCGCTCCGCCGGCACCTTCACCAAGAGCCAGCAGGTCCGCGTCAAGGCGGTCGTTCCCGCCGAGATGTATGCGCTGCTGACCGGCGACAAGGCCGTCGATCTGGCCGAGTTCTACATCGTCTCCGATGTTGAGCTAACCCAGGGCGAGGAGCTTTCCGTTGCTATTGAGGCCGCCGAGGGCGAGTGCTGCGACCGTTGCTGGAACTATCGCACCACCGTCGGCGAGTACAACGGTCACGCGCATATCTGCGAGCGCTGCGCGAATGCCTTGTAGTTATGCTGTTTTACCAAACCGCGTAACAGGTTGACGCTGCAAACCCGCCAGAGCGGCAATCTGCCTTTCAGCTTCGGCGGCATGACCAGAAGGTCTATGCCGCCTTGCTTCAAGGCACCTTGTTCGCCCTGGACGTCGCTCGCTCATATGACCCAATCCGCTGTCAAGAGCCACAATGGCCCCGCCGACCGCTTGCAATCGGTCGGCGGGGCCTGCCGTTGAACCCGTCCCGGTCCGCCCCCGGCATGTCATCGACGCCTTCGGCTCAGTCTCATATCCGCGGATACCGTTCTGTCGGCCCGCACTCCATTCCTTCGGCGGGGTTCCCCAAG